>JAJRVC010000029.1 GCA_024277475.1 Deltaproteobacteria bacterium | reverse complement strand
TGAAAAAGCAAAATGCCTTCGGACACAAGGGGTCGGGCAAGTATTTTCATGTGCTTTTCCTGGGTAAACCCAGCCTTGATGGATGTCACTGTCCCGGCTGCCGTTTTCAATTTCTCCCAGGAATCCGCCCAACCGATACACATGAACACAGTCAGCACAAGAATGGCTTTTATTAAAAAATGAAGTTTCTGTGTTTTTTTCATGGTATGTAAATTTAGTTTAACCAATAAGTTGGAATCCGTATCCCAAAGCCCTCCGGTGTTTGAGAGCAAGGCGCAAACCGATTCAAACGCGGAGCATACACGTTAGTATGTGAGCATTTTGTATCGGTTTGCAACGCAGCTATCGGACATCAGCGGGTCCTAGGACACAAATTCTAGAACATTCCGCCGTTCACCGATATCACCTGCCCTGTAATATAGGACGCATCTGCGGAACACAGAAATTTCACTACCCGGGCGACTTCCTGCGGTTTTCCGATCCGGGCCATGGGAATGACGGCTTTAATATTTTCCACGGGTGCATCTTTTATCATACCGGTTTCGATCAATCCCGGCGCAACCACATTGACTCGGATTCCCAGTCGTGCCACTTCGGAAGCAACGGACCGGCTGGCACCGATCAACCCGGCCTTGGCCGCGGAATAATTGGCTTGACCCCTGTTTCCGAGAAGACCGGCGACCGATGCGATGGAGACAATCGCGCCGCGTTTAAGACGGATCATTTTTTCAAGCACAGGTTTGGTAACATTATAAAACCCGCTTAAACTAATGTCGATCACCGTATGCCAGTCTTTGCGGGGCATCATAATAAACAGTCCGTCAGCCGTAATGCCGGCGTTGTTGACCAGGACATCGATGGATGCGAAACTTTTTAAAATGTCATCCATTGCACTTTGGGTTTCATCGTAATTGGCGACATCAAATCGCATGGTCCGGCCGTTTGAGCCTTCCTTTTTAATCATTTCCAGGGTTTGGGACGCACCCATGTCATCCGACTTGTAATTGACGACAATATGATAGCCGCATTTTGCCAGTTCAACACAGATTGCCCGTCCGATGCCTTTGCTGGCCCCGGTCACGATCGCAACCCTTTCGCCCTGCACTTCATTCATCTCATGCGCTCCTTGGTAGCTTAACCCGGATAAACCGGAAAATATTTTAATAGATAAATCCTTCAAATCCTACAAAAACCGCACAACCACAAAAATCCCCACCATTGCAAACGCCAGCGCGAGTTTGGCCGCCGCTCCCAAGGCCAAACCCACCGTCGCTCCGACACCGGCACGCCCGGCGGTCCTCAAATCCGATTGGGCCGTGAGCTCTCCCAAAACGGCACCAATAAATGGCCCCAGCAGAATACCGGGAATTCCAAAAAATACACCGATGATCGCACCAAACGCGGCTCCAATGATAGCCCGGTTCGAAGCGCCGAATCGCTTCGCGCCAAACGCGCCAGCCAAAAAATCAAGTACGTACATAAGCAGCGCCATGATGCCCAGCACAATCAACGTACCGGAGCCCACATGCTCAAAGCCTTCAGCCCAGGCCGCTACCAGAAGCCCTGCAAACAATATCGGCGCACCGGGAAGGATCGGAAATAGCAATCCCGCCATTCCCACCACCACCAGGATAACGGCAAACAGCCAAAGTAAAATTTCAAGATACATGTCTACAGGTTCGGGGTTCTGGGTTCTGGGTTCAAGACGAATCGGTTTGAAAAAGCTGCAATGAAATTTCTCCGATAATATCATCGCCGATCCTGGCAACGCCGGTAACATGCCGGTAATTCTCATATTCGAATTGATTTTCCGTCCGTGTGATAATCTGATCATGTAAAGAAACCGAATCAACACAAAACCGCGACTGCTTGATGCCTACCAGCCAGCCTTTTTTTTCGGAATCCTGCCCACGTTTTTTAATTCTCACCCAGCTGTTGTTGATCCCCGCTGTCTGGGCCACCAGTTCTATCAGTACAAGTGAATCTACGGCTTTTCCGTCAAAAAACGGCCATCGATCGGTGACCGTCGCGCGGGTGACGGCCGCCTTATCGTCCACCTCCAGGATCTCGTCAATCAGTAACATCCGATCGCGATGGGGCAGTAAATCCTCGATGTTAATGTCAAAGCGGTTCATAATTTTTTAATAACGTCCCGGACTCACCGGAACCAAACAAAATATAACCTCATATTCCAAACCTGGTTGAATAGTTTATCCGCCAAACTGAAGGCAGACTTGCAGCAAAGTTGAATGGTTGATCAGATAAATTATAGTCATAATTTAAGAGTGTTACGATTGTTTAAAAATTTTTGGGACTAAGATAAATCCATATTTACAACCAATCAACGAATCAATGATATCTGTATTTATAAGAACAGCACAAACAGGCGCAGAGCAATGTTCGGGGAAAAAAACATTGAAAAGTTTTACAGAAAATTGTATTTCTTATTTTGAAAACGATGGTACTATAAATAATTTTGGCTGTAAAGTAACCTGGCGTTAAAATGTTGCGCCGATGCAGAATGTACGGCTATCATGAATAGAGACTGATTCCAACAATTGGCGTTGGGTGGTCCGATATCTGGAATAGCCCTAATCGAACTAAATATAGCGGAAAATAAATGGAAAAACTGATTAAAGAGCTCCAGGTCAAAATTGTGGATGTGCTGAATCTGACCGATGTTCAACCGGAGGACATAAAAGTTGACAGCCAGCTGGTCGGGGGGGATCTGGGAATCGATTCCATCGATGTGCTGGAAATGGTTATCATGATCGAAAAAGATTACGGTGTTAAAATCGACAACCGGGAACTGGGCGTAAAAGTGTTCTCCACCCTGAGAACTCTCACCGAATATATTTATAAGAGCTCCCCGGAGTTGCCCAATTGACCGATGTGCAGGTTTACATTTCCGGGATGGGAATCATCTCCTCCCTCGGAAAGGGGATATCAAAAACCACCGAAGCCATTCAACATAACCTGGCAGGTATAAGACCGCTGACCCTTTTTTCGACAGCATCCAATCAACCGCTCCCGGTGGGCGAGGCTGTCGGCCCGTTTGAAGATGAGTCCCTTCCGCGCACCCACCAGCTTGCCCGCCTGGCAGCCGATCAGGCCATGGCCGGATCCGGAGAAACACCGGACGCAGTGGTGATGGGTGTCACCACCGGCGGTATGCTGACGACGGAGGCCCTGTTAAAAAAAAAGGCTCGGGATCCAAAGTCATTTTGCCTGCATGCCACCGGATCGGTAGCCGAGGATCTTGCCCGCCGATACCGCTGCACAGGACCGGCGCTGACTGTGTCTACCGCTTGTTCTTCCGGAGCCGTCGCCATAAAAATTGCACTGGAGATGCTGCGCTCCGGCAGCGCCAAACGGGTCTTGGCCGGAGGTTCTGATTCCCTGTGCCGGTTGACCTATTACGGGTTTAGCTCCCTGCAGCTTGTTGACCCTGACGGCGCGCGGCCTTTTGATCGGAACCGACAGGGAATGTCGGTGGCCGAAGGTTCGGCCATGTTGCTGCTGGTTGCAAACGAACCGCACAAGGCCTTGGCCGAAATCCTCGGTGCCGGGTTATCCTGCGATGCGTATCATCCGGCAACCCCACACCCCCTGGGGCAAGGCGCCCTGGTAGCCATGCAGTCCGCCCTAGAGGATGCCGGAATTTCCGATGCTGATATTGACTACATTAATCTGCACGGTACCGGAACCCTTGATAACGATATTTCCGAAGCCAGAGCCATCGACACCCTTTATGGGGGACAAAAACCGCTGATGTCATCGGTCAAGGGTGCTTTTGGCCATTCTCTGGCCGCGGCCGGGGCCATTGAAGCGGTTGTTTCCGTCATCAGTATTTCCAACAACCTGGTTCCGGCAACAGTCGGGTGCAGCCGCCCGGATCCGCTTTTAAAGCTGGATCCCGTTATTCAGCCCACCCAAAAGCCAATCGACACCGTTCTTTCAAACTCCTTCGGATTTGGCGGCAACAACGCAGCGGTTGTTTTCAGTGTTTGCGGAAAGCACAAACCCAACAGAAGTTGGGCTAAAACACAGCCGATGGCAATCCTTGGAAGCGCCTGTATAACCGGGGCTGGAGATACAAGCCAAACAATGAAAGCGATCGCAGCCGGAAAACCATGTGCAGGGATGCTGGGCATTAAACAGATATCCGCAAATCTTTCTGCCGGTACTGTGCGTCGACTTAAGCGGTTTCCGAGACTGGCATTGTCCCTGGCCATTGCAGCCCATGAGAACTCGGGGGAAGGCGATAACCCATCGGCAGTATTTTTGGGCACCGGTTGGGGAGCACTGTCGGAAACTTCGGATTTTTTAACCCGCCTGTTTGAAACCAACGAACAGTTCCCCAGCCCCATAGACTTTATCGGATCGGTACACAACGCCGCCGCCGGTCAAATTGCCATGCAATTTCAGGCCACAGGCGCCAATATCACCATGACAGGAGGCGATTATTCTTTCGAACAGGCACTGATGGCGGCGGATCTTTTGTCAAACAGTGTTAATGATGCCTTTCTGGTTATCGGAGCCGATGAATCGCATCCGCAGCTTTCACGGCTGTTTGATCGATCCGTTTCCGGGTCGGCTATATTATCGGACGGGGGGGGTGCCCTGTGTTTAAAAACCGGGCCGAGTGCGTCCGGATTTACCATCCAGCCCGTCTTTTTTGAAAACAACGAAAACAATCCGGAAGTGATATCCTCTTTGATTCAACGACTGGAACAGTCCCAGCAAATAAATGACCGTTACGGTGTGATCTTGGCGGGACTGCCTGCCGCCTGCCGCCGTGAAGGCGAAATACAGCTGCAGAATCTGCTTTCTCTATCCGCTTTCAAACACCCTGTGATTGATTACCGTAAAATAACAGGGGAATATGCATCCGCCTCGGCAGTGGCCGCTGTAATGGCCGTAAAATTTTTGCAGGACGGCAGGATCCCTGAAACCCTTCGCAGGCACAAACCCGTGGATCTATCAGGCCGCAAAGGAGCGCTTATTATCGGTACAGGCAACTTTATCACGGCTCTGGAGGTGATGCCGAAATGAAAGTACTGCTTGTTTCCGCCAATACACTGAAGGAACCCTACCCGGTCTATCCTCTGGGGCTGGATTACGTGACCGGAGCTATAGCCGCCGACCATCAGGTGCAGATTGTCGATATGAACAGCCTGGGGGGTCGGGATTCACTGGCTGCAGTTATAGTAGAATTTTCACCGGATGTCATCGGCATCTCTTTGCGCAACATTGATAACACCGACACAGCGGATCCGAGGGGATTTATCAGCCAATACCGGGAGATCGTCGATGTGGTCCGCAATCATACTGATGCCCCGCTGGTTTTGGGGGGAAGCGGATTTACCATCTTCCCGGATGAAACCATGAAGGCTCTGGATGCCGATTATGGAATTATTGGCGAGGGAGAACGGTTGGGGCTATTGTTGAATGCCATCCAAAACCGGGAAGATAGCAGGACGCTGCCGGGTGTTATCACCCGCAAGGGTAAAAAAGCCCTCCCGGCTCCCTGGGAAGGAAAGATCACCCGGAGCCTCATTCCCAATCCTTCCAACCTTAAATATTACCTTCAAAACGGCGGAATGCTGAATTTGCAGACCAAACGGGGATGCCATTTCAAATGCGTCTACTGTACCTATCCCAATATTGAAGGACGGAAATTAAGGCTCATGGACCCTGAAGAAATTGCCGCCGCCGCAAGCGGGCTGCAGGCAAGCGGTGCCAAATATTTTTTTATCACCGATTCGGTGTTTAACGCCGATTGTGCCCATAGCATTGCGGTGGCAGAGGCATTCAAAAAATCGGGGGTATCCATACCCTGGGGAGCATTTTTTGCGCCATTGAAACAACCTGAAAATTATTTTCAAATAATGGCCGATGCCGGGTTGACCCATGTGGAATTTGGTACGGATTCCCTGTCAAATCCCGTTCTGGCATCTTATCGCAAACCGTTTCGGGACCAGCAGGTTTTTAGGACCCACCAGGCGGCAATCGACGCAGGTCTGTATGTTGCCCACTATTTTCTGCTGGGCGGGCCCGGGGAAAACCAGCAGACCCTGAGGGAGACACTCAGCGGGATCGGCGATCTCGAAAAATCCGCTTTGTTCTTCTTTTGCGGCATGCGCATTTATCCGGATACCGCCTTGTATGATATCGCCGTCAGGGACGGTCAGATAGCAGAGGGCCGGAGCATTCTTGAACCCGTTTTTTATCGCTCACCATTTATTGATTCAGATGAAATCGTAAGGCAGGTCCAAAAAAAGGCCGGCGGACGACTTAACTGGGTGATCGGTACCGGCGGGGAAGAAACTTCTAAAACAATCAACAGGTTGTATCAACGCGGACATTGTGGTCCCATGTGGGAATATTTGATCCGGCTAAGTTAAGACAATCTCGTAAAAAGTCAAAATTCTCGAATTTAGATCACATAACTTATTGAAATTATTAAGTGTGAAATTTTATTTTGTGATTTTTATGCCTTTTGCGGCCATATCAAGTTAAGGGCTCACCCAAAAATTTGTAAATTTATTTCTTCGTGAACCCTGGACCCCGGATAAACCGGAATTGAATATTAATGTAGTCACAAAAATAATTCATAAAATACCTAACCGTCTTTTGCGGTTGAATATTTATTTGAATTAATTTAGGATAGCCGACCATGAAATGGTACGTTTTAAAGGCATTGACCCGATCCGATAAAAACGAAATAGAAGCTGATATCCAGGTTCCGCCGGATTCGCCCTGGTTTCGCGGCCATTTTCCCGGAGAACCCATTTTGCCGGGCGTGGCTCAAATTGGGATGGTCATAGATGCTGTCAGGCAGGTTCAGGGTCAGGATTTAAAAGTATCAGGTGTGCGCCGGGTAAGATTTAAACAAATCATCCGGCCCGATGATAAATTAAAACTGATAGCAGCACCGCTGAAAGAAAACGCCGGCGCTTATTCTTTTCGCATTCTAGTCGAAAATGAGGCAGTCTGCAGCGGCGTGATGATGGTTGAAGAATTGAAAAAGATGAATATAGGTTGAGCGATTCAGGGTTGATAAAGCCCCAAACAGCTCATATACAAGGGATCTGTAACCGATTCTTTTAGGATGAAGAAACAGAAATAGTCATTCAAAGTTTAACATCGGATTTTTAAAACAAGGGAGAACAATCAGGATGCCAACGGCAACGGATGTTGAAAAAATTACTCTGCGCGTAGCGCAAATCATGATCGATGAACTCAAACTGGAAGATGTAACACCTGAAACCTTTGATCCTGAAATCGACTTGATTGACGAAGTGGGCATTGACAGCATGGATCTTGCAACCGTGGCCCTGGTGCTGCGCGATGAATACGCTATTCGAATCGATGAGGATGATTACCCCAAATTGACAAGTATCCGGTTGATATCCGAATACATAGATAACAAACTGAAAAATGCTTCGTAGAATTTATGGATAAAAGTCCCTCTAATAAAGAATGGACATTTTCTGAAATTCTGGCGGATCCTAAAATCCGTGCAGGATGGGAAAAGGTTCGCAAATATTTTTTTCTACGGGAATCGACTTATGACATGGCCAACCGGTGCAATATCCGGTGTGAAGGCTGTTACTACTACGAAGGAGATAAACAGTTTGCCGGTGAAAACCGGGATCCGACGGCCTGGCGCGAACTCATGCGGGCTGAGAAAGCGCGTGGCATCACTTATGTAGTGCTCGCCGGGGCCGAGCCTTCATTGGTACCCGAGCTTTGTGAAGTCTGCTTTCAGGAAATGCCACTGGGAACGATTGCCACCAACGGGTTGAATCTCATCCCGCAATCCATCGACTATAAAATTCATATCTCGGTCTGGGGAAATGACGCCACAAGCTTTAAAATCCGCAATGCGAAAAACATGCTGCGCAGGCAGATAGCTAATTATCAGGGCGATCCGCGGGCCGTGTTTGTCTATACTTTTACCCGCAGCAACATCGATCAGGCCCGGGAGGTCGCCGGGATGCTGACCGAACATGGGTGTAAGCTGACGTTTAATATGTTTTCCGCCCCGGTTGGATACGACGGACCTTTGCGGCACACCGTCTCATCTTTGAAGCAGACCCGTAAAATCATGATCGACCTGCTGGAAGAATATCCCGCCGGTGTGCTCTTTTCGCATTATAGCGCGGTGGCTCACACGCACCCATCCGGTCTGCATGATCTTTATTCCTGTCCATACCCCCGGATGAATCCGTCGACCGATATCGGGCTCGGGCGATCTTTCAGACAGTATCGTACCGATCTTACCTGGGACAGGGCGGCAGCCTGCTGCGTGCCGGATACCGATTGTGTTGACTGTCGGCATTATGCATCCGGTAGCGCGGTTGTTACGGCCCGGATGTTTCGGCATGCTGCTGATCCGAATACCTTTAAAGCCTGGCTCGACTATGTCGACACCTATCTGGCTGTCTGGGTGATGGGATATAAGAAAGGTGACAATCTGTGCAACCACCTGGTCGCACCGCCCGGGCATGAAGTATTTTGATTCTATTCCAAATATTGTTGATCGGTTGATTGGTTAAGTGGTTGTAAATATGGATTTATCCCATATTTGCAAAATAATTGGACACTTCATGTTTCAAAAGATTGGAAAAAATTTTTAAAAACTTAACATCATGAAATTATAACTATATTTTACCTAATCAACCATTCAACTTTGCTGCAAGTCCGCCTTCAGTTTGGCGGATAAACTATTCAACGAGGTCTGACATCAGGAGTAATGAATGATCACCGTAAGTTCTTTACTGGATCAAGAATGGCATGAACGTTACAAACGAATTTCAAAGCTCAACATTCGCAGTTCAATCTATGACGTTACCAATCAGTGTAATTTGCGTTGCAAGGGCTGCTTCTTTTTTTCTTCCGGTGAACACAAAGCGGCCGCCGAGGAAATGGATATAAAAAAATGGGAGGTGTTTATCGACCGGGAAAAGGAGCGCGGCGTTAATCTTGCCATTTTGATCGGTGGAGAGCCGACCCTGCATCTGGACCGGGTCGAGGCTTTTTACAAACAGTTGTCGACATTCTGCGCCACCAACGGCCTGATTAAGATCCCGCGCGATAGATTCCCGGATTTAATGCTGGGTATTTCCCTGTGGGGGGACGAAGCGGATGAAAAGACGCTCAGGGGCAAAGACACCTTCAGTGTTTCCAGCAAAAATTATGAGGGCGATCCCAATGTCTATTATCTGTATACCCTGACCCCTAAACAGATCGGCAAAGTTGAGCGTATCATCGGCAAAATAAGAGATACCGGTCTGAAGGTCCACATGCAGCTGCTCTCCAATGATGAAGGGGTAGACGGTTTTAACTGGCAGCCGGAGCAACTTGTAGCCCTGAGAGCCGAAATGGACGATATGCTGGACAAATATCCGGATACCGTCATTTCCTCCAAATATTACCATGAAATCATTACCACCGGGAAAATGCTGGGCCGCTCCTTTGGCTGGGGTGAATGTCCCTCCGTCACCCAGCCGCTGGATCACCGCGATCCCCGTCCCAAACGCTTAATCGAATTCATTCGCTGGGCATCCGATCTCAACACGATGCATCGCTGCTGCACTTCCGAAACCAGAGATTGTTCGAGCTGTAAAGACGGGGCCGCTCACATGAGCTGGGTGATGGTCAACAAGCGTGCCCACATTCGTACGACGCAGGATCTGCAAAACTGGATTGAGGTCTATGAGATGTTTGCCAAGCTGTACCAGTTCATTCCCTGGTAACCGGAATTGATTATTAAAAAAATTGAATAAGTAGCTGGATTTTCAGCGAGATCTATTTATTCACCGCAAAGGCGCAAAGAACGCAAAGATTTAATTATTTTGAAATCATGGATTTGCTGACTTAACTCACGGTGCAGGCCAATTTTCTAACCCTGAACCGCTCAACCTAGGTAACGCTCCATTTATGTCATCTAAAAAGGCGGTAATTGTCGGATATGACGCGGTTTCTCCGCTGGGGATCGAGATGGCTGCCCAGTGGGCCAAAGCGATCCGGGGCGAAAGCGGTATCGGAGCACTGACCCGGTTTGCGCTGACGGATGATTTTCCGGTCAACATTGCCGGTGAAGTGGCAGATATCGACACCGCAGACTACCCCTTTTTAAGCCCGCGCAAACTGGCCCTGTGGCCGTCGCCAATTTTTAAATATGCCATGCTGGTGGTTCATCGGGCCCTTGTAAAAAGCGGCATCGACATCACAGCGGAGTTGTCGCCCCGGGTAGCGATTACTTTCAGCTCGGCGGTGGGGGGACAGGATGCCGTCCTCAAAGCCGACCGCCGTATGATCGCTGAAAACAAGCTACCGCCGCCTTATACCAATCCCAACTCATGCATCAATATGGTTGGCGGCAAAATATCGATCTTAACCCACGCTACCGGTCCGATCACATCCCCCATCTCAGCCTGTGCCACAGGGGTAACCTCGATGATTATCGGCGCCCTGCTGCTGGCCCAGGGTCAGGCCGATATCGCACTTTGCGGTGCCGTTGATTTCGCTTTGGTGGAACCCATCGTAGCCGGCTTCGCAACCATGAACGGGGCATACAGCCTTAAACCCGGGCAGGAAACCGAACCGGCCGCAAGAGCCAGTCGCCCTTTTTCAATTGATCGCAGGGGGTTTGTTATCTCTGAGGGTGCCGGCTGTATCATTCTCGCCACTGAAGCGTTTGCCGCCGCTCACGGTCTGGATTACGGGATTGAAATTTCGGGCTGGAGCATGACCTCCGATGCCCGCCATTTTGTGGCCCCCCATTTGCCGACGGTAACCCGCTGCATGGCTGAATGTATTGACAACTCCGGCATATCGTCCCATGATATCGACCTTGTCAATGCCCATGCGACCTCCACCAAAGTCGGCGACGAAGTGGAATACAAGGCATTGAAAACCGTTTTCGGGGATTCACTGCCGCCTGTTTCCGCCAATAAATCCCTGATCGGACATGCCATGGGGGCGTCCAGCGCCATAGAAGCCATTTTTGCCATGGAAGGCATGCTGCGAGGCGTCGTGCCGCCAACTATCAACTACACGCCGGATCCGAAACTGGCCCTGGACTGTGTGGCGGATGGTGCCCGCCGACTCGACCAGGAGTTCGTGTTGAAAAATTCCTTCGGTTTCGGTGGATGTAATGCTTGTGTTGTTTTTCGCCGGGTCGCCTGAACTCATATAGCTGAGGGCATTTATCACCAGCATCGCTCAAAGCTTTCGCCCAATTTCATGATGTTAGGTATCAGGCTACCAGGTTCAAATGTTCCGGGTACGGTGTTCAGGGTTAAAATCGGATCGGATCATAGAACCTCTGAACTTTTGAACGCTGAACCCATGGAATCGGGGCTGGAAATTACCCCCATAAGCGCTAAGTTCCTTTGTTTACTCTTGTTTACTCTTTAATAAACTTCAGGATAGACGCTTTCTATTTTTTTAGCATAATATCTCAATAAGCGGGAAATTTACCATCTAATATTAATGATAACGTTAGCCTCTTTCAGCCAACTCAGCAATTTTCCATTGACTTTTTATTTTTTGGCACCTATAATAGGCCCGTAATTTAGGTGCTAATATGAGTTCCAGAAAGGAGGCCATATGCTACAGGCAAAATTTAGCGTTGAAGAATCACAATCTCTTTTTTTGAAGAATTTTAAAACTTACGGATTTAAGGATAAAAGCTCTATGCTTCGGGCGGCCATAGACCATTTTAAGACAGAAATAGAACTTGAAACCCTAAGAAAATCTGCTGATTTATATTCAGAGATTTATTCTGAAGATAATGATCTAAAAGAATTAACCAAAATAGCAATCACTGGATGGCCAGAATGACAACATTGAAAAGAGGTATGATCATTGATGTCAATCTTGATCCGACATTAGGTTCAGAAACTGGAAAAACCAGACCCTGTGTAATTGTGACCAATGATGTGTATAATGAAAGAGTCCCGGTTATCCAAGTTGTTCCAATTACTGAGTGGAGTGTAAAAAAAGCCCGAATAAAAACCAATGTTGAAATTCAACCTTCACCAGATAATGGCCTATCTAAAAAATCTGTAGCAGACTGTCTGCAAACACGTCCTGTCGATCATCGTCATAGGTTGGTAAAAATACGCGGGAGATTGTCATCTTCTAAAGTACAGGAAATCAACCAGTCTTTAAGAATCGTTTTTGAACTTAATTTATAGCTTAACACAACCAGAGGCTACAATGTCACTGGAGCAGACGACGTGAATATAGCGGTTTTACGTAAAGGCCGTGCAAAATCGGTATTCATTAGGGCCGCTGCTCACCGGCAGACGTTGAAAAATCTGGAAAAATCCAGACCATTATCTTTTTTTAAAACAGACAGAATGCATTCATTTGACGTTCAATGTTGACGATCTCGTAAAAAGGCCGAAAAAGCCAATTTTCAAATTTTAGGAAAACTTAAACATCTCCTGTATTAAGATAACAAATGAAGGCTCCTAAAAACAGACGGGTGTTTGTGGTCGGTTACGGTGCGGCCACTCCCCTGGGAAAGACATTTGAAAAAACGTGGCAGGGTGCGGTTAACGGGCAGGCCGGTTTTCGCAGACTGACCCGATGCCGCACGGCGTCACGCTCCAATGTGGTCGGAGAAATTCCGGACTGGGATCCGCAGAGGCTGGACTACCTGGACCGCAAGGAACTTTACAACTGGAATGCCGACTATGTGTTTTTGACCATGGCTGTTTGTAAAGAAGCTATGAGCGATGCGGGCCTGGAAGTGAATGACGATACCGGCCCGCGCACCGCCTGTCTGATCGGTTCGGCCTTAAACGGGACCGACGCTTATCGTATCGCCATGGACAACTACGTAAACAGGGGGCCTTTGAGAGTCAGCCCCTATCTGCTGCCCAATTTGTGCGCCAACCTGCCGGCGGGGAAGGCCGGGATTTTGTTGGGGTTCACGGGGCCCATCTTTTCACCCCAGGGCGCCTGTGCGTCCGGCAATCATGCCATTGGCATCGGAGCGCGGATGATAAGGGATGGGGATTGTGACTTTGTTCTGGCCGGGGGTGTTGAAACCTGTCTGGTCCCTGAAATTATCCAGGGTTTTGCCAATATGCTGGCCACGATTAAAATCAACCCCCGGGATCGGGCTTATGATGATCCGACCCAGGCATCGAGACCGTTTAGCCGGGATAGAAAAGGATTTGTTCTGTCCGAAGGGGGCGGCGTTGTAGTATTGGCCGCGGAAGAAATGATGGCGGCCTACGGTTTGAACCCCAAAGCGGAAGTGATGGGGGTCGGCTGGACATCGGATGCATATCATTTTACCTTACCCAATCCGCAAACGATTACTCGCGCCATTCACGAAGCAATCGAGGATGCCGGTCTCGAGCCGGGTGATATTCAGCATGTCAATGCCCATGGTACCTCCACGCCCAAAGGCGACGCCACGGAAATCGAATGTCTCAGAACCGTTTTTGGGCATTCGCTTCCCCTGATACCGGTTTCGTCGAATAAATCTCAAATCGGGCACACGCTGGGTGCTTCGGCCGCCATTGAGGCCGCCCTGGGCATTGAGGCCATGCAACAGGGCTTGTTGCTGCCGACGATAAATCATATCCCGGATCCGGAATTTGCGGATATCGACGTGGTTCCGGACCAAATTCGCAGATACTCGTATGAATTTTTTCTTTCCAATTCCTTCGGATTCGGGGGAACAAACTGCTGTATTGTGTTCAGAGGGGTGTGAATTGCGGCCAAAACCATTTCTCCCTGAAGTCTATGACGGCGATCAACGCTACGTGCGGGACAGGACCGACGGACTGGTATGGCATCAGTGTGAGTATCGTACACTTTATGCGGATACGGATCGCTCCCAGGTCGTCTACCATGCCAACTATCTGCGCTACTTTGAGTTCGGCCGGGCGTCATTGATGCGTGACACCGCCTATCCGTATCGCGAGATCGAGGAAAACGGCTATGTATACCCGGTCATTGAGATCGGCGCCACCTATTTCAGCCCCCTTTACTATGATGATGCCATCTGCATCCATACCCGGCCTGCGGTGCTCGAACGGGTCCGGCTGCAATTTGATTATGTGATCACCCATCAACAGACCCGGGACCTTATCTGCAAAGGATTTACGCGGCACTGCGCCGTCAATACTTCCGGCATCCCCGTGGAGGTAGACGAGAAAACAGCTCACCTGTGGCAGATCTTCCCAAAATAGTTAAAACCTCTTGGATAGTGGACACGGCTTGGATATCCAAAACGAGGGCATCATCGGAACTTTGGCCATTATATCTCTCACAGAGCCCACAGAGTACGCAGAGAAAAATTAAATAACTCCGGGATCTCTGCGAGATAACAAGAAATTGCTCTTAATCAAGCAAATTTCCGTTAGCCAAACTTGAGCTAACCCCAAAACGGAAAAAAGCAAATAATCGATTAATTGCAACTTGTGCCAGGGGAAATAGTTTGCTATGGCCAATAAAACTGTTCGCATACCGGTTGACATCCCAGTTCATCCTTATTTGCGGGATCACTGTTTTGAAGGCAAAGTTGTATTGCCCGCGGTGGAAGCCATGCAGGTGCTGGCAGGCACCGTTAAGGGTTTCCGTCCGGATATGGATATCACCGTCCTGACTGATGCCAGTTTTGACAAGTTTCTTTATATTGAATCCGGAATCACTCAGATAGTCGCCTTCAATGATATCACTGTTCACGAAAACGGTGAAATGGCTGCAGCATTGTTGACAAAATCCAGATCCGAAAAATATGCGATTACACGGATTAAGGAACACGCCTCCCTTTGTTTTTCTTTGCAGCCGCCGGAGCTGCCTGAGCCGCCCCCTGATGCAACATCCTCCCTGAAAGGTCGCTGTTTTAAAATACCTGCTGAAAAAATTTATGGCGACCTCGTTCCCTTCGGACCGGCCTATCAAAATATCCACCGGCAGCTTCTATTATCCGAATATGGGGCCATTGCGAAAACGGCGGCGCCCCCGGATCATACCGGTACAGAAAGGCCCGAATGCCTGGGTTCACCATTTGTCCTGGACGCGGCCTTTCATGCGGCCTGCGCCTGGGGACAGCGCTATGCCCGGATGGTTGCCTTTCCCGTAAAAATTGAAAAAAGAGTCATATTTAAAAAAACATTGCCCGGAACAACTTATGTAAGCCGGATCCTGCCGGTGCGAACAAATCCGAATCTGCTTGTTTTTGATTTATGGATCTACGGCCCCGATGGGGATCTTTTTGAAGGTATCTGCGGTCTTCACATGCGCGATGTCAGCGCCGGGCGGCTGAAACCGCCGCAGTGGATAATGGAGAACATTGTTTAAATTCAATGAAACTACTGATATTATCCTGCATAGGGGCTTACCTGGCAGGTTCCGTCAATTTTGCGATCCTGCTGTTCAGATTCCTGAACAAAGATGATCCGAGAACCGGATTCAGCGGAAACCCCGGCGTCACCAACGTATATCGGCAAGCAGGATATTTCTGGGCCGGCGTTGTTTTACTGCTGGATATGAGCCGGGCTTTAGGGCTTGCGTTTATTGCTGCACGTCTGCTGCCGGTGCCGCTTGTTCCCTGGACCGGTCTGGGGCTCATCCTGGGCAACCGTTTCCCCTGTTTTCATGGCCTGAAGGGCGGCAAGGGCGTAGCTAATTATCTCGGTTTTACAACGATTATTTCACCGATCGCTGCCGGGTTATCCGCCTTGGGGTGGCTTTTGGTCTATGCAATATGGCGTATCCCTTTCATCGGCTCGTTTGCGATGGTGTTTATCCTGGCTGCGGGAACGATTGCCGCATGTGAGTATTCCCTGACGGCAACCGCAGGCGTTGCGGCAACGGCGGTACTGATCTATTACAACCATAGGTCAAACGTACTGGGGATGCTGCGGCAAGGAGAAAGTGCGGAGTAAATTTCAATTCGGAAATCCAAACCCGAATAAATGAGCTTTTTTCGAGCCTGTGCTCGGGAAAAGTGGGGTCACTGGAGCAGCAAAATCATCGAAAATCTAATGACGCGGGTTAATTGAATCACTGTGCTCTTTTTTTTTAAATTGGCAGAATACATTATTCGACGTTGGACTTTCAATGTTGATGTGGCCGCAAAAAGGCACAAAAAGCACAAAAATAAAATTTCACACTTAATAATTACAATAGGTTATAAGATCAAAATTCAAGAATTTTGACTTTTTACGGGATTGTCAATGTTCGACGTTCATTTTTTTAGTTAACCCGTCATATGAAAATAGCAAAGACCAAAGTTTCTTCGATGATTAGACCGGCCGTTTTTTTTGGCCGGCGGCTGGACTGACACCTGAAACCTAATTTGTTAATTTCTCGACGGTTACCCTTGTGGCCCACCGCAGAAATATCCGGGTATAATCGGCTCCGGCCAGATACATCCCCAACAAAAATACCAGATGTGACAGACCATAGGTAATCGGCCCGCCAATTGCGACGATTAAGGGTTTTTCCAGGTAAATTGACAGCATTCCCAATGCACCCACCGCCGGCCAGCCGATAATATAGCTAAAGCCGATGACCGATATTCCAAGTACGACCCGCATAGAGGGTTTTTTTTTAAAGGCGCTTAAATCGGCCTTGTCCTCGATGGCCGAACGAACATATCCGGTTTCAGTGATTTTTTTGATAATATTCGTTTTAATCTGTGTTTTTTCATTCATACGGGCATGCGAAGAACCCTGAAGGAATCCCCCGAACGTGCATATACTCCTGATCACAATTAATCAAATTAGGTTGAATTTTACAGTCCAACCGTGTAAATATTTTTCCGGAATCTATGATATCCCGGACGGTCAGAATACAGACGGCATTCATTTTAAGAATCAGAGGTACTATCTGATAATCTTAAAAAATCAAAATTCTTGAATTTTGATCTTATAACCCAACTAAGACTGTAATAACCTATTAGCTTACTAAGTGTAAAATTTTATTTTTGTGTTTTTTGTGCCTTTTTGATTCCATATCGTCTATCAGAATAGGGAGAAACGTGCAATGTGCAAGCTCAAAACAAACGCATCCGCCTTGCAGATTTTTACAGGTTTCGCTTTTTTGATTTTTGGAACGCTGTTTTTCAGTTGCGCGTCGACCCCCGTAATCGGAGGACCCGTTGCTCCTGTAAAATTTGCGGATGGAACCTATAAAGGCAGCTATCGGGGCGGTCCGAATAAAGCAATCGTCGAGGTGACCATTAAAAATAATTCCATTATCAATATTATTATAATTCAACACCAGGCCTGGAGGGGTAAAAAAGCTGAAGAAACTATTGTTGCACGAATTATCGATCGTCAATCGACCCGGGTGGATGCGGTCAGCGGGGCCACTAACAGCAGTCGCGTGATTATGAACGCGGTTCAGCTGGCAATTGAAAAAGCAACACCCTAATTCCCTAATTTAAAGGCGTTCAGGGGTTCAAGGCTCCATTATAGCCCCGGGACTGCATTTGGGATGCGTATTTATGAAAAAAGCATCATCTTCGATGTATTTATTTGGTAAAATAAGCATTTTTAACGAGGCCTTCGGATAATTATTGCTTTTTTTGTCCTTAACCCTGAACGTTGAACCCTTAACCTGTAAACGGTGACAATGGAATCTGAAATCACTGCTGATAACTGGGACTTTTTTGACAAAATCTATTGCATCTCATTGGATGAACGTACGGACAGACGAAGAGAGGCAAAACTTCAATTCGACAGGATCGGGCTGTTGGAAAGAGTCGAATTTGTGATCGTAAAAAAGCATCCGCATAATATTGAACAGGGAATATTTGAATCCCACCTGACCTGCATTGAAAACGGAATCCGGGCCGGCGCCGACACGATTGTCGTATTCGAAGATGATGTCCTGTTTGAACGATTCAGCCCGACCGGTCTTAAAAATTGTGTTGACTTTTTATCGACCGACCCCCATTGGAATGCCTTGTATTTTGGGTGCCTGGTATCGGGCAGCAAAAAGACACAAAACCACTCGGTGCTGAAAATAAAATACCGCTGCCTGACCCATGCCTATGTTTTCAGTCGCAAATTTGCTGAATCGCTGGTTAAAATATCCTGGCGTGAAATACCTTTTGATGATTTGTTGTGTGCTTTAAATGATGAATTTTATGCTATCTATCCTTCTTTTGCGTTTCAGAGCAATTCGCGTTCGGACAACAGCAGATTTTTACCATTGGACAAATTTAGAAGGTTATCCGGAGGGTTGCGGCGGTTACAAAAAGGAAACGAGCTGTATCACCGCCACCGAACGCTGGTCATCCTGCTTCACATTATTATCATTCTGCTGATCATCCTGTTGGTTTTATGAAATCCACTGAAATCCATTGGGTCCGATTGATTTTAATACTGCTTATTGTGTTAATTTTATTCGGTATTGGTTTATATCGAATAAAAATAGATTCAGATATCGTCGCCTCGCTGCCTGAAGATGATCCGGTCATTTCGGATGCCGTCTATATTTTTAAAAATAACCCCGTTCAGGATCAATTGCTCATTGATATCAGCCTTCAAAACGACGACCTTGAAATTCTACTTGAATGCGGTGATCGGGTCGAAAAAAAATTAACTGATAGCGGGTTGTTCAAAAATGTCGGACTGAAAGATGTTCAAAATCTCATACCTGATTTAATGGCGTATGTTGTAAAAAACCTGCCGGTCATGTTTAGCGCCAAAGAGCTTAAAAATAAGATCGAACCCTTGCTGGAATCCGATAAAATTCACAAAAGACTACAGTCTGTTTATTTACAACTGCTGGGGATGGAGGGAATCGGCCAGGCAGCCTTCATTTCAAAAGATCCCCTGGGGCTGAAAGATTTTATTCTGGCCAGACTATCACACCTGGCTCCATCTCAAAATGTCCGCATATACAGGGGAAAACTCATATCTGCCGACGGTAGGCATCTGCTTGTAATTGCCAATCCCATCGCCTCCAGTACGGATACGGCCTTCGCCCGCACGGCTACCGAACTTATCGGTAATCTGGCAGATAAATTGAATCGGAAATATTCTAAAGCGGGGTACGGCGTTACCCTCACCCCCACAGGAGCGTACCGGGCAGCCCTGGATAATGAGCTTATCATAAGGCGGGATGTTAGAAATGCTATCCTGCTGGCCACCATCGGCATTGCAATCTTGCTCATACTTGCTTTCCCAAGGCCCCTGATGGGACTGCTTTCCCTTTTGCCGGCCATTGCCGGATCGATGATCGCATTTTTTGTTTTTTCCTTGCTGCACAAATCGATTTCAATCATGGTGCTCGGTTTTGGCGGTGCCATCATTTCGATAACCGTCGATCACGGCATAGCTTATCTTCTGTTCCTGGACCGCCCCTATAAGACTCACGGCAGGGAGGCATCCGCAGAGGTCTGGGCTGTGGGCCTGCTGGCCGCTTTGACAACTGTAGGCGCTTTCGGTGTGCTTTCCATCAGTGGGTTCCCGGTATTTGAGCAACTCGGATTGTTCACGGCACTGGGAATTGCATTCTCCTTTCTATTTGTTCATTTTGTTTTTCCGAAGGTTTTTACGATCGTGCCGCCTGCCCGTCCAAGAAATCTGCCGCTTGAAAAGGTTGTCAACGCGTTTGCACGAACTGGGAAAAAGGGGGCCTATGCGGCTCTGGGATTTGTTATCGTGATGCTTTTTTTCGCAAAGCCGGATTTCAACGTAAGCCTCAGCTCCATGAATACCGTCAGCGAGGAAACTACTGCGGCCGGAAATCTGTTTGCCGACGTGTGGGGCAACATTTTCAGCAGGATATATTTAGTGACCGAAGGCCAAAGCGTAAGGGAACTTCAGAAAAAAGGCGACCGCCTTCTGGCAATGATGGAACCGGACATACTTTCAGGCGTTCTGGCATCCGGTTTTGTTCCTTCGATGATATTTCCGGGAAAAGATCGCAGGCAGCAAAATTTTACGAACTGGAAAAAATTCTGGAATCCGGGCAGGGTTAGCCGGTTTAAAAATACGATGGCAGAAGCATCGATTAAGCCGGGTTTTACCGCCGATGCGTTTAGGCCGTTTTATAAATTACTTGACCCGGATTTTAGCCCACCCGCAGATAGTGCGATTCCCGAAAAATTCTTCAGCCTGATGGGAATAACTGAAAGTCCGGACGGATCAAAATGGATTCAGTTTTCCAGTCTGACTACCGGAAAATCTTATCAGGCTGAAAAATTCTTTAAAAAATATCAACCAGTGGGTAAACTATTTGATCCGACCTTCTTTTCCCAGGAGCTCGGCAGGCTTTTATTTGCCACATTTACCAAGATGCTGGTGATCGTCGGTATCAGCGTCACCATTTTATTGTTTTTATTTTTTTTGGACTGGAAATTAACCGTTATCTCACTGTTGCCAGTCTTCTTTGCCTTAATCAGCACTCTAGGAACCATGAAACTCATCGGCCACCCGCTGGACATTCCGGGGTTAATGCTTGCCATTATTGTCATGGGTATGGGCATCGATTATTCACTGTTTTTTGTCAGATCCTATCAGCGCTATTCAGATGCATCTCATCCGTCATACAGTCTAATCCGTATGGCGGTTTTCATGTCGTCCGCATCCACGCTCATCGGGTTCGGTGTTTTATGCACGGCCAGGCATTCGCTTTTAAGAAGCGCCGGATTAACGTCATTGCTGGGAATCGGCTATTCCCTTATCGGTGCCTTTATCATCCTGCCGCCTGTTTTAAAATATGTGTTTCAATCCCGGCAAAAAGAAATCAGCCCGGCCGCCAATCTTCATGATCGCATTTTGAGGCGATACCAAAACATGGAGGCGTATCCGAAAATATTTGCCAGACTCAAAATTCGTTTGGACCCCATGTTTCCAGAACTGCCCCGTTTTTTTGAATCCTCCCGGCAGCTCCGGACAATTATTGACATTGGCTGCGGTTTCGGCCTGCCGGCCAGCTGGTTGGTCGAAAATTTTGATGAATTGAAAATATATGGTATTGATCTCGACAACAATCGGGTCAGGATAGCGTCCCGGGCACTTGGACAAAGAGGCGAGATCGTGCATGGCAGGGCGCCGGATGTACCCCAAATTCCGTATCCGGCCGATGCCGCCGTAATGCTGGACCTGTTGCATTACCTAAAAGATGATGATTTAGAACTCACCTTAAATCGGTTGGGTGACAGACTTTGCGATAACGGCCTGCTGGTAATCCGGGCCGTTATAATGCCGAATGCGCGGCAGTCTTTGTTCTGGTGGCTGGAGATTCTCAAAAATAAAATCAGGAGAATACCCGTCTATTATCGCTCCTTTGATGAGATATCAACGATTCTGAATCAATCCGATTTTACAATTGAGCATACCGAACAGTCGGGACCCAAAGGGGATTTATTCTGGTTTATCCTGAACCGGAAGAGCCGGAGCCTCTGGCCAAAAAAACGGCCAGTCTGATCGGAAAAGAAACTTTGGTCTTTGCTATTTTTATATGATGAGTTAACTAAAAAAAATGAACGTCCAACGTCGAATAATGTATTCTGCCCGTCGAGAGCCTCAGGGTCCAACGATCAATTTAAAAAAAGACAGGGCAACCTGTCGGGTCGTAGCCGAAGGCGAAGCCTGAAGTGATTCAATTCTTAGAAATTCAGCGGTTCGCTTGTTTTAAAATAGATAAAGCGTAGCGTCATCAATATTCGAAGTTCGACGTTGGGCGTTCGATGTTCGACGTTCAATCAATTCACTGTTCCGGCCAGGCGGTGTT
>JAJRVC010000555.1 GCA_024277475.1 Deltaproteobacteria bacterium | reverse complement strand
CGACGCTATGCCTATCCTTCCCAATCACGCAACACTCGGTACGGGTGGCTGGCTAAACCTTACCCGATGGAGACTTTCACTCCATAAGAAGCGCCAAGCTTGCTTGGCGCACTCAGACTGGCCGTTTCGGCAGCCGGCAGCGGTGCTGAACCCAGAACCTCTGAACCCACAACCCACAACCCCTGAACCCACAACCCCGAACCCTGAACCCCGAACCCCCGAACCCAGAACCCTGAACCCACAACCCTGAACCCCGAACCCACAACCCAGAACCCCGAACCCAGAACCCAGAACCCTGAACCCAGAACCCCTAACAAGATCACAATTAAAGATTGCCAAAAGCGCAACCATTTGCTATTCGAAGCCAGAAGTTTTCAGTTTCAATATTCAATTCCCGCATGTCCGGGTTAAGACTTTAGAGAGGATTCCAATGGCTAAAATTCCGCTTGAAGAAGCTTTTTCGTTTGATGACGTCCTGCTGATCCCCAATTATTCTGATGTACTGCCGAAAGACGTCAATGTCAGTACCCATTTAACCAGAAACATAACCCTCAATATCCCGATTGTCACTGCCGCCATGGACACCGTTACCGAGGCGGATGCAGCCATTACCATGGCCAGGGAAGGCGGTATGGGCTTCATCCACCGCAATATGAGTATCCAGAGCCAGTCCATCGAGGTGGATAAAGTTAAAAAATCCGAAAGCGGAATGATTGTTGATCCGGTTACCATCCATCCCGAACAAAAATTGGGTGCCGTTCTTAGTTTGATGGAAAAGTATCGAATCTCCGGTGTTCCCGTGACCCGAGGTGATCAACTCGTTGGGATCGTAACAAACCGGGACCTGCGCTTTGAAACCAATCTGGAAAAAACAATCTCGGAGGTGATGACCAAAGACAATCTGATAACCGTCTCCGAAGGCATTTCTCTGGAAGATTCGAAAAAGCTGCTGCACAAACACCGCATTGAAAAGCTGCTGGTGGTGGACAAAGAGGGCCACCTGACGGGTTTGATCACCACAAAGGATATTGAAAAAATCAAAAAATACCCCAATGCGTGCAAGGATTCCCTGGGGCGGTTGCGGGCCGGTGCCGCTGTGGGAGTCGGGCCGGACATGACCGAGCGTGCCGAAGCGCTGCTAAACGCCGGAGCGGATGCAATCGTGATTGATACCTCTCACGGCCATTCGATAAATGTCATCAATGCCGTTAAAGCCTTAAAGAGTACGTTTGACGATTTTGAGTTGATCGCCGGTAATGTGGGCACGGCCAAAGGGGCCGAAGAACTCATCAATGCAGGGGTTGACGGGGTGAAGATCGGTATCGGAGGCGGCTCCATTTGCACCACCCGAATTGTTGCCGGCATCGGAATACCCCAGTGGACCGCCATCACAAATTGCCGGCCCATCACAGCTAAAACCGGTGTTCCCCTGATAGCCGACGGCGGAATCAGATTTTCCGGCGATATCACCAAAGCCATCGGAGCCGGTGCCCATTGTATCATGGTGGGCGGACTTTTAGCCGGAACCGAAGAGAGTCCGGGGGAGGTGGTCTTCTTTCAAGGCCGCAGCTACAAAATGTATCGGGGCATGGGCTCGGTCGAAGCCATGAAAAAGGGCAGTAAAGACCGTTATTATCAAAGTGAGCAAGCTGAAGATGACAAACTGGTTCCAGAGGGTATCGTCGGCCGTGTGCCTTACCGGGGCTCCCTTTCGGCCAACATTTTCCAGCTCATCGGCGGCCTGAAAGCCGGTATGGGATACTGCGGCTGCCGGACACTGGATGAACTCAGGGAAAAGGCCCGTTTTGTAAGGGTCAGTGCCGCCGGCATGCGCGAAAGCCACGTCCATGATGTCATCATTACCAAAGAAGCACCGAATTATCGGTTGGACTAATGGGTTGCGTGTGGTGTGTGGTGTGTGGGGAAGGTGGGAAAGTCGGAGATCGGGAACAGAGGGAAGATGGGTGATGGACGAAGGGTGAGGGACGATGGAAGAGGGAGGATGAAGAAAAAATACCTCTGTGCCTCTGTGGTGAAAAATGTTTTTAAGCTTTGAGCTAATATTACCATCCAAACGTTCCTAACGAACTTAACCATCTAAATTTATCCCGCGTGCCCAATGAAATCTTTGTTGCACTTATTTCATCGGGGTTAAACCTGTTTGTTTTTTGTTTAACCGGGACGAACAAAACGATCCTAACCATAACCCGTAACTCACAACATACAACATACAACCCACCACTTACAACATACAACGCACAACACACCACTTACAACTTACAATATAATAATACAAGAAGGTACCCATCTCCATGACAACTTCAGACATCCCCGATTTCGTTCATCTCCACGTTCATACCCAGTACAGTCTGTTGGATGGTGCCATCCGCATCGACGATCTCTTAAAACGCGCCGCCCAGTTCGGCATGCATTCGGTGGCTACTACCGATCACGGCACCATGTTCGGCGCCGTCGAGTTTTATGAAAAAGCGACCAAAGCCGGCATCAAACCCGTTATCGGCATCGAAATTTATGTCGCCCCCAGAAGCCGATTCGACAAAACACCGATAGACAACCGGGATCTTTGCCATTTAATTCTCCTGGCTGAAAATCAGGAAGGTTATCGCAACCTGTGCAAATTAGCCTCCGCTGCCCAGCTTGAAGGTTTTTACTACAAACCCCGTATCGACAAACAGATTCTCAGAGAAAACAACAAGGGGCTGATTGCCATGACCGCCTGTCTGCACGGCGAGATTCCAAGGCGGATCCAGGATAGCAAAATGGAGGTTGCGGATGCGGCCGCACAAGAGTACCAGAAAATTTTCGGGGAAAACCGCTTTTATCTGGAGGTGCAAAATAACGGTATCGAGATCCAGGACCGTGTCAACGAAGCCTTGCTGGATATGAGCCAAAGGCTGTCGATTCCGCTGGTGGCCAGCAATGACTGCCATTACCTGGACAGGGATGATGTGCGCGCCCATGACGTATTACTGTGCATTCAAACCGGCAAAACCATTCACGACACCAACCGGTTGCGGTTTAGAACCGATCAGCTTTATTTTAAATCAAAAGAGGAGATGGTCGCCTCATTTAACAGCTACCCGGATGCCATCAGCAATACCGTCGACCTTGCCCGGCGCTGCAATTTGGAATTCGATTTTAAAACCTATCATTTTCCGAAGTTTGATACCGGTTCCGAGCAGACTGCGGACGAACTCTTTGAACAAAAAGTGCGGCTCGGATTTGTGAGCATTCTCGAACGGGTAAAAAACCTGAACCCGAAATTTAATGAAACAGTTTATCACGACCGGCTCGATTACGAAATTTCGGTCATTAAAGAAATGGGATTTTCGGGCTACTTTTTGATTGTTGCCGACTTCATTCGCCATGCCAAAGAGTCCGGCGTGCCGGTGGGACCCGGCAGGGGGTCGGCCGCCGGCAGCCTGGTGGCCTACAGTCTGGGGATCACCGATCTGGATCCCATTTTCCATGGTCTGATTTTTGAACGCTTTCTCAATCCGGCCCGCAAGAGCATGCCGGACATCGATGTCGATTTTTGCATAGACGGCCGGGAAGAGATCTATAAATATGTGGTCGATAAATACGGCGGCGGCGATTATGTCGCCCAGATCATTACCTTCGGAAAACTCAAAACCCGGGCGGTCATTCGCGATGTCGGCCGCGCCCTGGACATCCCCCTGCGAGAAGTGGACACCATCGCCAAAATGGTGCCGGATGTATTGAATATCAGCCTCGATGATGCCCTCAAACAGGAGCCCCGCCTGATGGAGCTGGTCGAGAAAGATCCCAAGGTGGCCGAACTGATACGGATCTGTCGAGTGCTCGAGGGCCTTCCGCGGCACGCTTCCACCCATGCCGCCGGGGTTGTCATCGCCGATAGACCTTTGATCGATTATCTTCCGCTTTATAAAGGTAAAAAAGGGGAGGTAGTGACCCAGTTCGACATGAAGATCGTCGAAAAGATCGGTCTGGTAAAATTTGATTTTCTCGGATTACGCAACCTGACGGTGATTGCCAAAACCCTCGGACTGATCTCCCGGCAGGGGAAAACACCGCCGGAACTGGAAACAATCGAATTGACCGACGCCGCCACCTACCGCCTTCTGGCAGCCGGCGACACCACCGGTGTCTTTCAGCTTGAAAGCTCGGGTATGAAAGATCTGCTTGTGAAGTTAAGACCGGAGTGCTTTGATGACATCATTGCACTGGTGGCCCTGTATCGCCCCGGTCCGATGGAAAGCGGTATGATTGATGACTACGTGGCGCGCAAACACGGTAAAAAAGCGGTGGAATACATGGTGCCTGAGCTCGAACCTATCCTTAGGGAAACCTATGGGGTGATCGTTTATCAGGAACAGGTCATGAAGATTGCCGCCGATCTGGCCAACTATTCCATGGCGGAGGCCGATGACCTGCGCAAAGCCATGGGCAAGAAAATTGTCGAAATCCTGGCACGGCACCGCCAGCGCTTCGTAGAGGGGGCGGTAGCGAACAAAATTCCACCGCAAAAAGCCAAAAAGCTGTTCGACCTGATCGAAAAATTCGGCGGATACGGATTCAACAAATCTCACAGTGCCGCGTATGCTCTGATTGCTTACCAGACAGCCTTTTTAAAAGCCCATTTTCCGGTGGAAATTATGGCATCCCTGTTGACCAGTGAGATGCATTCCACCGATGGGGTGGTAAAATTTATTGCCGAATGCCGCCAACACGATATCCCGATCCTGCCGCCGGATATCAATACAAGTGACATAGAGTTTACGGTCGATGGCTCCCGGATCCGCTTTGGTCTGGTGGCCGTAAAAAATGTCGGTGAAAGCGCCATTGAATCCATCATCGCCAGTCGCACGGATCAGCCATTTGAATCGCTGTTTGATTTCTGCGAACGGGTTGATTTAAAAAAAGTCAACAAGCGCGTGATTGAAAGCCTGATCAAAGGCGGTGCCTTCGACAGCACCGGTGCAAAACGATCCCAGATGATAACTGCGCTTGAAAGTGCGCTTGAATATGGTCAGCGGGTTCAGAAAGAGCGCTCCGATCCTCAAATGGGCCTGTTTGACCTGGCAGATAATCAACCCGGCATCAACGCCCCCACTCTGCCGGAAATTGAAGAATGGGATGGGAAGCAGTTTTTGGCTTTTGAGAAGGAAACCATTGGATTCTATCTGTCCGGTCATCCCCTGACGCGTTATGAAGAGGTTTTGGATAAATTCACCAACGCCAATGCCATATCCATCAGGGACCTTAAAGACGGGGGTGTTATACGCATCGGGGGACTCGTTCGGAGCACCAAACACATAAAAGCCAAAAAAGGGGATTGGATGGCCTTCGTGACCATTG
>JAJRVC010000554.1 GCA_024277475.1 Deltaproteobacteria bacterium | reverse complement strand
GGAGATTTTCCCGGTCTGATCGAATGTTTGTTTACAGAAAACTGCGACATGGTCAACGGTGTGCGCCGTAACCGCATGGACTCTTTTACACGTAAGATCTCTTCACGCATCGCAAATGGTTTTCGAAATTGGCTGACTCATGAAAACATCACGGATGTGGGATGTTCCCTGAGAGTATTTCGCCATGAGTGCATTCAGCATATCACCCCGTTTAAGGGATTCCATCGTTTTTTGCCCACCCTGCTCAGGATAGCGGGTTACACCAAAATTTCCCAAATATCTGTAAATCACCGCTCACGAAGATACGGTCAAACAAGTTACGGCATTCACAACCGTCTGTGGGTCGGTATAATGGACACCTTAGCCGTACGGTGGCTGCAAAGCAGGGCAGCATTTGCAAAGGTAAAATCAACATCCGCATCAAAAGGAAAGTTGCAAAATCATGAGTAAGCTATGGTTGGGGCTGGGATTTTTTGCCCAGTTAATGTTTTCCGCGAGGTTTCTGGTACAATGGCTGGCAAGTGAAAAGGCCGGAAAAAGTATTATGCCCCTTTTGTTCTGGCATCTGAGTATTGCCGGATCGGTGTTGTTGCTGGTCTATTCCATTCATCGAAAAGACCCGGTATTTATCCTGGGTCAGTCCATGGGAATTATTATTTACAGCCGCAATCTGTATCTGATACGTCGCGAAAAAAAAACAGCACTTCAAAAGTAAGGACAATTTATCTTCCCGAAGTTTATCGCAAACTCATCCAGACCAAGTCCCCCGGAATCGATTATAAAATCCGCATGGCCGACAGGATGCGGACAGACGGGTGCAACATCAAGGTACATCCAGCTTGTAAGACTTACGCTGTCATCATCCATGACCGTGCTGGAGACAAGATAGGTTCCGGCTTCGGCATAGGTGTGAGAAGGGGAAATCTCTGTCGACGTAGTATCATCACCAAAATTCCATTTTACCTGATCGATGCTGACGAGTCCTGATACATTGTACGTTCCGCTTTGATAACGCCCTAATATATCAATATCATCGGTGCCGTTTGTTCGCTGATGAAATTCGTTTGCCCGGACGACAAAACCCAAAAGACCCTGTGCTTCACGGTTAGGATCAATGCTATCATATTCCAAAACCCAATTTGATCTGTTGACCTCGAACATGCTGGCATTGTCATCTGCATCGATAAACGGAAAACAGCCGGAGAAATCCGAAGAAGATTCAACGCTTGCTTGAATATAGGTCCTAATGTCATTTAAATTGTTATGAGTTTTTAATAGTGCAACAAAACGGATTAGGGGTGGTTTCATTTTTATCCGATGGATCACCTATCCGGGCGCAAAATTTCACTTTTTAAAACGGTTTCAGCCTTCGTATTATCAATCCAAAATGTTGATTGCCCGATTTTCTGTGAATCCTGCAACTTGCTAAATTTCTTGACAAAATAATTTTGTGCAAGTAGGCTGTCTCTAACCGATACAAGTTAGCCACCTGTGGCGGCACTTTTTTGACAGGATTCACAAAATTTTATTTTATTTTTTGCTGAATACTCTATCTAAAAAAAATGGAATTTCCCATAATTGGAACCCTGGAATATAATATTTATTTATTAGAAGAATCTGCATGGAATTGGCAAGATGACTGATCGTTCGCGAGATTGGTTGGCACAGGCAGAAAGGGATCTGGAACAGGCCCAGGCTTCCCAGAATGACGGCCGGCATGAATGGGCTTGCTTTGCCGCCCAGCAATCTGCGGAAAAAGCCCTCAAGGCGCTGCATTTGTCATTGAATCAGGAAGCCTGGGGCCACGTGGTCGCCCGACTTTTAAATGAGCTGCCCATTGAAGTCCCCCAAGTGTTAATCGAAAAGGCAAAAGTTATCGATGGCTTTTACATCCCCACCCGATATGCCAATGGGCACCCGGAAGGTGCTCCTTTTGAACACTATGGAACTATTCAAAGCACGGATGCGATTCGTTATGCCGGTGAAATCCTTAAATTCGTCCATTCTCAAATGGCCTAACCGGTTGACAGTGGACCAGGCGGCCAGATCCTGGGCGGCAAATGAAGCTCGGAGGCATCCGGGACTTTTGAGTCTTGGGTATTTCGGCTCCTATGCCCGCGGAGATGCGGGGGTTGGCAGTGATTTAGATTTAATTGCCATTGTCGACCAGGCAGCAGAACCGTTCGAGCGTCGATCCCTGCGATGGGATTTAAATGCTTTGCCGGTTCCGGCTGAACTCATCGTTTACACACAGAACGAATGGAAACGACTCCAAAAGCAGAGGACAAGATTTGCACGGATGCTGAAAAGTCAGGTAATATGGATTTACCCACAATAAACCGGCTCTCTTATTTTTCTACTGATCCGCCTTGTAGGGTGAAAAACAAAAAAGAGGTTACAGGCAAAGCCATAACCTCTTGAAATTACTGGTAGGCACGGGGAGATTTGAACTCCCGACTTCTACCGTGTCAGGGTAGCGCTCTCCCCCTGAGCTACGTGCCTTTATGTATCGGAATTGCTTAATTAGCATCGGCCAATTTTCCTGTCAAGAAAAATCCATTGCGCACACTTTACCCGGCCCGCTTCTACCGGCACCAATGGAAATACTTATGAGATCCCTTGTAATAGTTCGTATTCCTTTTTTTGTGCCTTCGTGTCGTGGTGCAGCTGAGTTTTTGCCTTCATCCCTCTGTCTAGCTCGGAACAAGCTCAATTCGCAATAAATTATCTGTCACCTCGGAAATATGAATCCCGAATGATTTAAAATTTTGCAGCATCAAGGCTGCTGCCAGATCTTTGGTTTTTCCTTTATATTCAACCAGTAAAATTGCCTCATTGGGTTTAATCTCTTTTACCCGTATTCCCTCCACGCCGGAAATCGTGTTCAGTGCTTTGCGAAACTTAACATAACTGGCAAGGTGTCCCGTACCCTGAATGCTCAATTCAACCACGGCAGGTCTGCCGGCCTGTCTCTGCCATACGACAACGAGTTTTTCTGCCAGTTCCCGGCCCGCAAGGTCACCGACATTCGCGAGCGCTTCCTTGCCTCCGACGATGTCGTCTTCATTGGCGGCCACCGCTGTGCGGGTAAAGTTAAACATTGGTTCTGCGGAATCCGTCCGGATTGCCCGTACGGTGATAGTTCCGTTAAACGATCTCATGGCCGAGCCCATGATATTCGTCGAAAGGATTGCATTCGAAGTTGCCAGTACGACCACATCTGCTTTGAGGCCGGAGCCCAGCGTCGCAGCCTCCTGATCCGTCAAGGCGGGCATATCAAAGTCGCCCCAGTTTACCAGGGGCTTTTCCCGCGCCCCCTTGTGGTCTACTATTTCAAATCCGGCCTCTTTTAAACGTTCGGCCATAGCAGTCTCAGAAATAGATATGAAATTTTCATCCTCTGCACTCCACCAAAAAATCGGTAACGGCTCCCTGACATTCTTTTCGACAACAAGGAACAAAACCCGGGGCAGTGTCGTCCGAGTCCGCAAAATACCGGCATCGGACAATCGTTTCGAGATTTTTTCGCCCGACACGGTGGCTTTTACAACCACACGATATGATTTACCACGGGCTGTCTCTGTCAGCACCTTGTAATCCCGGACAAAGGTCTTTGTTCGATCGAACAGCAGTTCATTGAGTTGTGGAAAATTATCCACCAAAGAATCAACCTGCAAAAGATCTCCGATCATCAGCGCCACCGCCGTAACGAGACTGTTCGCGATAGCCTTTTCTCGAGCTGCGGACACATTGCCGCCATACACCGTTGCCGCCCCGACCACAACATATGTCTTGGACCCGACAGGCTCCCGGCCATATGCGATGTCAAATTGCGTCAAGGCCGCAGCCAGGCAAAATGACACAAGTATCAATCTGCTGAATTTTGGAAATATTATTCGCATACTGTCTCACCCCCGTGTCTAGTAAAAAATCTTTAAGCGCAAATATCCAACCCGGACAAACCGGAATTGAATAAATAGGTGCCAATAAAGGAAAATCTCCTTGAACCAAGGATAAAGATGAAGCTCCCTGCTACAAGCAGCAGACTACCAACGCGGAATTGCGCCGAAGCCCGCCCGCCTTCGCCATTCATTCCTGTAACAAACTACAGGGTATTCTGGCGAAGGCGAATAAATTATAGCAAACAGTTTTGCTTTGAGCCTTCAGCTTTCAGCCTTGAGCTTCTTTTCTCTGCCCTCCACTATAGGCCAATTCGCCCCTAATCCGCCGGCCCTTAATCTCACCTTCTCATCATCTTTTTTTTCTTTTGCCCCTACCCCATGCTCCATGCCCTAAACGCTGCGAACCAGTGCGTATTCCGCAATATCCAGCATCGTTTCTTTGGTCGGGGAAGAATCAAATACAGCCAAAGCCTTTTTAGCAGTGCCAATATAAGATGCCGCCCTATTTCGTGTATAAGTCAGGCCACCGTATTTTTCCAGCAAATCAGTCAGGGTTTTAAAATCCGCTTCAGAAAAACCCGGGTCCCGGATTATTTTTATCATCAAATCCCGGTCCCCGGACTGCGCCTGCTGTAATGCATAAATAACCGGCAGGGTTAATTTTCCTTCTCTGAGATCGGCCCCGACCTCCTTGCCAAACTCGGAAGTCTGCAGGGTATAGTCAAACAGGTCATCCGCCATCTGGAAAGCAATCCCCAGGTTGTACCCGTATTCAGCAAGGGCCTTTTCCTGTTCCTCGGTTGCATCCGCCATAACGGCACTAACGCGACAGGCAGCTTCAAACAGCATGGCGGTTTTGCGGCGGATAACCTCTTTATACTCATCCTCCGTCAGACTGATGTCGCCTTTTCGCATCAGCTGGTGAACCTCACCCTGGGACATGTTTTCGGTAAGGCTTGCCAGAATTTTAACAATCCGGAGTCGACCCGTGCCGGCCGAAATTGACAGGGCCCGAGCCAACAGGTAATCGCCTACCAGTACGGTAATGGAATTGCCCCATTTTGAATGCGCCACCGGTTTTCCCCGCCGTAGCGTGGCCTCATCCACCAGGTCGTCATGCAGCAGGGTTGCGGCATGCAAATATTCCAATGCGATCGAAAAGGTCTTTTCATAGTCGCCGTTATAGCCTACAAGACGGGCTGAGAGAACCATTAACAACGGGCGCAACCGCTTGCCTCCACTGAAAAGAATGTGACCGGCCACTTCGGAGACCAGATCCAGATAGGGATTCAAATTATCGCTAAGGGCTTTTTCAATATCATCCAGATCATCTTTAACTGCTGCGAGGATCCTGGTCTTCAGGTCATTCATACCGCCACTCCCATAAGATCATATTCCATAGCATCCTTCACCCGCATATCAACAAAACTGCCGATTTTCAATTTAAAAGGTGATTGATCGGTACTAATATAGGATATTCCATCGACCTCCGGTGCCTGAAAGTTCGTGCGGCCGGCAAAAAGATGGTTATCCAGGAATTCCTCCACCAGAACTTTTAGCGTTTTACCGATATATTTCTGATTATTTTCAGACGATATCCCCGACTGAGCAGACATGAGCTGGTGGTAACGGTCGGTCGCCACGGCACCCGGAATGTGACCGGATAATTGATGGGAGGCAAGATCATCGGAATCCGAATAAATAAAAACACCCAGATGATCAAACTGCACATCCTCGGTAAATTTCAAAAGCTCATCAAAATCTTTATCGTTTTCTCCTGGGAAGCCCACGATAATAGTGGTACGCAATACGGCAGCCGGGATCCGGGTACGGATTCGATCAAACAGACGGTACAGTTCATCCCGGTTGTACAGTCGACCCATGCGTTTTAAAATACCGGGGCTCACATGCTGAATGGGAATATCAAAATAGGGACACAGATTTGGATGGAGGGCAACGGTATCAATAAAAGAGTCTTCGATGCTTTCCGGATGCCAGTAAAGCACCCTGAACCAGGGTTTCGCCATGCCCCACTGATCATCAGCACCGATAACGGCAAGATCGTCCACCAGGCGGCTCAGATTTGCCGGCGGTGTTAAATCTTTTCCGTAAGCCGTCGTATCCTGCGCCACCAGCACCAGTTCTTTAACACCAGCTGCCATAAGCCTCCGGGCTTCGGCAATGATATCTTCCGGCGGACGGCTTTTCTGCCGTCCACGCAGCTTGGGGATGATACAATACGTGCATGTCTTGCTGCAGCCTTCTGCAATCTTAAGGTAGGCCAAATGGGGCAAAATCAAATCCCGCGGGGAATCTTTTTGCTGGCACGATATCAGATCAGGATCCGGCAGCAGACACTGATGGGAAAACTGCGGCTCGTGGGCGGCTTTGACAATTTGATCAAAGGCCCCTGTTCCTAAAAAAACGTCCACTTCCGTCAAAGATGTTAAAATTTCCTCCCGGTAACGCTCGGGAAGACAACCGGCCACCACCAGGCGGTTGCAGGTCCCTTCCTTTTTGTATTCCGCCAGCTCTAAAATGACGTCGATGGACTCCTGCGCAGCATCTTCGATGAAACTGCAGGTATTCACCACGATGGTATCGGCCTCTGCAGGGTCATCCGTAAGGTTCCACCCGGCTTTTTTCAGCCGACCGATCATAATTTCGCTGTCAACCTGATTTCTGGCGCAACCCAGGCTTTCCAAATAAAGTTTCATGGTCATATTTCTTTGATAAAATCAGACCTGCTCATCTCGTATTAGGTTTAAATGTCTTTGGGAAAAATAAGGTGGGTAGTCTACGATGTCAATGAGGGGGTTGTTAAGATCGTTATGATCGTTCGGTTCGTCAGATGGTTTTGATCGTCCCGGTTAAACAAAAAACAAACCATTAAGATATCGCACTACTGTAAAGCTTTAAACCCTTCGGAATAAAAATCAGCCAGACGACCATCCATCTGTTCAACTACAATCAAGCCTTCAACTGCATCGAGCCTGTTTATCAGATCAAGTCCTTTCTCGGCGCCCATGACCATTATCGCGGTTGCCAACCCGTCTGCAAAGCTGCAAGTGTCGGCGATAATGGTAACGCTCACCGTGCCGTTGGAAATCGGATATCCGGTGCGGGGATCGATGATGTGGGCATAGCGAATTCCGTCGGCCATAAAAAAATTGCGGTAGTCACCGCTGGTGGCAAAAGCCCTGTCATGTAATTCTACGACTTTATACACTTCGTCAAAGGCCGCGTCTGTTTGGGGCCGATTAATACCGATGCGCCAGAGCTTGCCATCCTTACGGTTCCCGGCTGCGAATACTTCTCCACCAATTTCAACCAGATAGTTTTGAAATCCTTCCTTTCGAATGGTATCGGCAACCTGATCCACCCCATAGCCTTTGGCAATTGAAGAAAGATCCAGGGTCACAGAGGCTCGCTTTTTTAGTAAAAATCCGGGTTTCGAAACTACAATATTATCGAAACCGATATCCGATAAAAGCGCAGTAATTTCGTATTTCGGTGGGACCTTATTTTTTTGGCCCTCTCGCCCGAAGCCCCAAAGATCTACCAACGGATTGACCGTGCCATCCCAGGCACCGTCAGAAAGTCGGTAGATGGTTTGTGCCGTTTTCATCACCCGATAAAAATCATCGGAAATTTTAAATTTTCTGCCGCTCTGATGAAATTCGTTAAAGCGACTGATTTCGCTGTCCTTTTGATAGGTCGACATCCCGTTGTTGATTTCGACCAGCCGCTTTTCAATTTTTTCTTTCAGCCCTGAAATGCCTTGAAAGTAACCGGTGACAATCTTAATGTGATAAGTCGTCCCCATAGTGCGACCCTGGATCAGGTGTTCCCGCCTCGCCCCACAACCTAAAGCTATAGAGCATAAGACAAAAGCGAGAGTAAAGATTTTCACGATTCTTTTCATAACGTTAACACGATGAAGCGCAGAGCGTAGGGGTATGGCGCATCTTACTTGCTGAATTCTAATTTAATTAGACTTAAAAACACTATAATTCCATTGAATCGTAGAAATTCATAGCTGTTTAATTAGAAAATAGCGAAAACCAAAGTCTAGTCGTCGTCATTGATATCGACGTAATCGTCATCTACAATTTTCAGCGACGAATCAATTTTTTTTATCCCACCTTTTTCTGGATCATCATCATCAAAATCATCTTCCAATATTCCATCCAGGTCGGCTGCGTCTTCTCCGAGCGGCTCGATGATTTTGGCGGATTGGCGCTTTTTGGCCAACAAATTAATATCGTCGAAAAAAAGCTCCACCGATTCTTCGGCTTTCGATTTATGCAGTTGAATTACCGCATCGGCAATTTTTTCCGCATAGATGCCAGGAGGATACAGATTGTTGGTTCTCAAAGCGGAAATCAGCGCATCTTTTCCAGTTGTAACTGCGGACTTAATTGTTTTATAATCATAGACCTCTTCACAAAGCAGCGACAGTGTCTCTTTATTCAGCTCAGCAAATTCCTGAATTTTGAACTGCTTGTTTTCTCTGTCATTTATGATTAAATATTTCTGTTTCATGATTGCATTCCTTCTGTATTTATATGGTTTAAAATTTCTATACTTCTTTGAAATAAAAGGTTTTTTTGTAATGATTCTATCATTACAATTGCGAACGAAGCGAACTAACTTGTCATTTAGCGCTTTTTGAAACCATATAAACACAATCCTGTCAACTGTCAAAAACAAATATTAAAATTCCGACATACAGGTTAAAAATTTGCAAATTTTTAACCTGTATGTCGGAATTTTAATTGACCTATTATGAACGAAATGTTAAATATTTAGGTTAAAATCTGGAGGGATGGCTGAGTGGTCGAAAGCGGCGGTCTTGAAAACCGTTGAGGGTTACACCTCCGTGGGTTCGAATCCTACTCCCTCCGCCATTTTGTTGATGAGTCAAATAGGATAATCCCGTAAAAAGTCAAAATTCTCGAATTTTGATCTTATAACCTATTGAAATTATTAAGTGTGAAATTTTATTTTTGTGTTTTTTGTGCCTTTTTGCGGCCACATCATCTCTTAATGCTAACCTTTTCCATCACCACATCTTTTATCGGGCGGTCCCCCGCGCCTGTTTTAGTCGATCCAATTTCTTTAACGATATCCAGTCCTTTGGTCACTTTCCCGAAGACGGTGTGTCTGTTGTCAAGGTGAGGCGTCGGGCCCAGGGTAATAAAGAACTGACTGCCGTTGGTGCCGGGTCCCGCGTTGGCCATGGAGAAGATGCCTTCGCTGTCATGCCTCAAAGATGAATTGAATTCATCTGCAAATCTATACCCCGGGCCTCCGGTGCCGGTCCCCAGGGGACATCCGCCCTGAATCATAAAGCCGTCAATGACACGATGAAAGATCAGACCGTCATAAAAATTTCCTGCCCTTTCCGATTTT
>JAJRVC010000553.1 GCA_024277475.1 Deltaproteobacteria bacterium | reverse complement strand
CCATGTTGTTTACCCTGCGGGAAAGCCGGAGAACTTCAGATCCTGTGTTGTCAAGGATTCGAGGTAAAGGACTACAACTTCACCCTTAACGCCTTGTCTTAACGAAGTGGTGATCCCGTCGTCGGGGGCTCTGAAGCCCTCCGGCTCTTGCAACGTTTGAGTTTACACGCATCACCGGGTCTAATTTGACGTAAACCCCGAACCAGTGCACGGATACGATATAGCATTATCGTTTCAAATTAATCAACTCCTGCAAAATTTCATCGCTGGTGGTGATTACCCGAGAATTTGCCTGATAAGCGCGCTGGGTAGTGATCATTTTAACAAATTCTTGGGCTAGATCAACATTGGACATTTATATGGCACTTGGGCTTATGCTGCCCAAACTGCCGCTTAATGGGACTCCCGGCATGGCCTGACCCGAAGCACGTGATTCGGCATAAAGATTATTACCCATTTTGTTTAACCCGAAAACACTAGGAAAATCTGCCAGCACAACTTGAAACAGGGGTGTAAGCTGTCCATTGGAATAGGCACCAGTAACGTACCCATTCTCATCTACCGATACCCCTCGAAGATTACCTGCAGCATATCCATTTTGGGTATTGAAATTAGTCGTGGAAGCGGCGGCATACTGGGTAAGATCACCGTTGGTAGCTCCAGTGGAATCAAAAAGATCCCAGTCGATCGCAATGTCTTCGGATCCATTAGCCAGATTGGTTAGCGTAATGCTTGGATTGGTGCCGGTGTTCAAAGTTCCGTTTCCGTCAAAGGTAAGATTGGCATTGGTGATACCGGTATCCGTAGCCGGATTGTTAACTGTACCGGTCGGAACGGCAACACTGGCTGTCCATGCGTTGGCAGCGGTCTTGGTGAAGGTCAGGGTTAAAGGTATGGCATTGCCCAGAGAATCATAGATTGTTTGAGTACTGGAATAAGTATCATTCACGGCTGCGCCGGCATCGAGGTTTATATCCAGCGTAGTTGTAGTTGTGGCTTGTGGTGGAGCCGTACTTTCGCCGGGAACATTTATATTGTCTATGGAACCCAGGGCAATCGTGCCGTCGGCAGCTATCGATGAAACCGTATAGCCCTGAACATACAGTCCATCCGGATTTACGAGGTACCCGTCTTTGTCGAAAGAAAATTCTCCCGCTCGGGTATAGAAGGCCGAACCGGAATCATCCTCAACCATAAAAAAACCCTTTCCGTTGATTGCCATATCGGTTGCGTTTGAGGTGTTCTCAATGGATCCCTGACTCCATGAAGGTGAGACCCCCCAAAATCCGACGCCTCTCCCGATACCGTCGGTTGGGGATCCTCCTAAAGACTGGCTCAAAATATTGGCAAACGAGGATTTGTTGGATTTAAATGCAGTGGTATTTACATTGGCAATATTGTCTCCAATAACCGTCATGGCGGTGGAATTAGCATTCAACCCTGATATGCCGGCAAACAATGATCCTATCATTTCTGTTTTCCTCCAATAGTTAAGGTGTTATTTTGTTCTTGGAATCGCTTATTTTCTACTTAATTCTCGGGATCTGCTACTTGAATCACATCATTGAGGGCAATCTTTTGCCCCCCTGAAATCAAGAAGGGGGTGTCGTTTTCAAACTTTACTGTGTTCACGGTGCCGGTGAAAAATGGTTTGACGTTAACACTTTGCCCATTGGCATCAGCAGCCAGGATTTCGAAGGTATAGTTTCCATCCCTTGCCGGATTGCCGTCTCTATCAGTTCCGTCCCAAACCAGCGTATGTCTGCCTGCGGTTAGGCCCTCGCTTTCAAATGCTTTAACAAACTCACTGGTGCTGTCATAAATGTTTACTACGACCGCAGCGGCTTCCCTGTCCAGGTTAAAGTCACAGCCAACCGGTTCACCATCGGTTAATTGCAAAAAATTGCCGCTAGCAGTGATTTCTTTCCCGAGCAGTGAAACCGCTTGGGAATTGTTGGCAGATGCTTGGAAATTTTGCAACTGCTCCAAATTATCGTTGACATTTGTCAATTGTTCCAGAGAGCTGAACTGAGCCAGTTGGGCCGTAAATTCAGTGCTATCGGTAGGATTGAGCGGATCCTGGTTTTGCAGCTGGGTGACCAAAAGGTTTAAAAAATCCTCCTTACCCAGAACCTCCTCCTTACCCAGAACCGCAGACCCGGTGCCGGTAAGTTTCGTTGTTTCAGCTGTAACTGTATTTAATTCTGAAGTCATCATCTGTGTATCACCCTTTAAATTATTTTTGCCTTTCAACTGAAAATTGAATTATCCTGAAATGACGAAGTAAATTCGATAAAACATAAATTTATCTTGTCAGCTTCATGCAAAATAATCCACGGTTGTTTCGCCGGCTCTCCTTAGTCCAAAATTTCCGGCTTGTTTACGAATTTCTCCTTCCCGATTTCCCGGGTTGATACGAGTTAAGCTACTCTGTCGGTCTTTTGCTTGATCTGTTTTTTCTTGAGGGTGTTTATATTCATCAGAATCATTGGAAACTGCTACTTCCAGTTTGTCGACGTTAAGCCCTTGCTGCTGCAAATCGGCTTTTAACTGGTGAATAGTATTTTCGACCATATCTTTGACGAATCCGAATTCAGTCAATATCTTTACGGTCACCTGATGATTTTCGGTGGTCACCTGCATGCGAACGTGACCTAGAAATTCCGGTTTGAGATCAATTTTTGCTTCATGTTGACCGTTTCTCATATAGATGACGGCTTTCCGAACGATTTGATCCACAGTCTGAGTTCGCAGGCTATCTGGGCCAGGCTCGGTTGGCTTAAATGTAGAAGTCGCTTCAAACGCCTTCTCTGCAGTTTGGTTTTGCGAACTCATCAGGCCACTATGGCTAGCACCGGCATCCATTTTAGTTACTTTTCCACCGGATTCATCGCTCATAGCTGTATCCATTTTCAGGTTATTTTCTTTCACCTCCTGAGCATCATGTATCATTTTTGAAACCGGTGAGGATTCATTGTTTGACGAATTGTCATGAACGGTTTCCCCGGTGTATCGTTGCCCCTGCCTCAAAGCTTTTTCAGATTGAACATCATTCACTATTTTTATAACCGACGACGATTCATTATTCGGTAAATTTTGCGGTAGCGATTCACCGCCAAAGTGTTTCCCAGGGTCAATCGTCGACGAAATGCGGTTGACAGGACCGGGTGCCCCGGTTTTACCCGGAGTATCCGAACTGTTTTCAAAACCGGGGGCATCCTTGCCGATCGTTTCCAAGGACTTCGATTCTTTTGTGTTTACACCGGTTTCAACCCCAACTATCCGTGCCTCCGCTACCAATTTTGTTGAGTCGGCTTTTTCTCGATGCTCCGAGCTAGAAGCAGTCGTTAAATTTTCGGCAGATTGAAAAGATTCGGTTTGTTTTATATCAGTTGATAATTTCGCTGCAATACCGTCCAATTTGGCGAAATAGGCTGATGCCTTTTCGCCGGAGCCACTCTTATCCAGGTGGACACCAGAATTATCTCTTTGATCTTCTTGGCCTGAAGCAATTCCATTTAGCAATTGATTCAAATTAGTGGGATCTGTTGATTGGCTATCGGAAACCTCACCCAAAGGAATCCCATCGTTGTGGGATGATGTGGTACCTGACTGGGCGTTTGCAATAAATTTCTGTAAACGCTCTAATTCGGTTTTCATCTCGGTGGACAGCACAACGTCATTTTGTCCAAGCCGGGCTATGAGCATATTTAAAGCAGTCAAACCTTCTGCGTTACCTGATACTCCGCCCACTTTATTTGCAGAACTCGACCCTCCGGCCGAATCGTAAAGTCCCAATTTCTCAAGAAGACTGTTTACCGCAGCTAAATTCAAAGGAGGAGGGATTTGACTCTCCAGATTATCACGATCCTCTTCCTGCTGTTTCGTCGTCTCGGATATCCCGGCCTCAAGAGCAGTTGGGTCGAATTGATCTTCCGGATTGCAGACAGAGGATGTTGACAATTTTCCCTCACCGTCCTCCGGTGTCGGTTTATTGGGATCTTCATCTTTTGCTATTTGCCCCAAAGTATCCAGGAAGCTTTCAAAACTATCCTCAGACGATTCATCATAGGTTTTAGGCACTGCTAAAGGATTCTTCACAGCCTCCCCCATCATGCCACGCTCAATGTCGGGGGGCTGGGTCTGATACGGAACCTGGGAGAAAAATAAATTTGCGGTCACCATGCATTTTCCTCGAATTGTGAGTTCATTATAAAGAGCCTTTCTGGAAATTACGTTTGCTATAAGAGCATGGAGTGTGCCAAAAAGTTCTGGTAGAATCATTTATAGGAATCGAAAGAGCCACGGCCCTATCAACCATTTAATATATTTATAAATATTTATTTTAATCGTTGCTGATCACATTCAAAACTCAAATCTATAGATGATTCAAAACATCCTTGATCTACTCTTATGGGAAGCAAACCGGCAATTTTTTCCCATCGATGGAAAATTTTACCCGGAATAAGGATCAGAAACAGAGATAGGAAAGTGGAAGGTAGAATCAAAACAACGATTATGAGCCGGTGGGTTGGAGCTGATAATCACGAATATCAACGATCTAAATTTATTCCATGAAATTTACGAGTACAACGAAGCACATTTCATCGGGACCCTCTAAACGAACAAAACGATTCAAACACAGTACAGAGTACAAATGGCAGAAATCAGCGGGCACCATTCATAGTACGGAATCGGTTACCAGGATTTTGCCCCCTACCCTATCCTCCACACCTTTTTCCTTACATTTCCGTTTTCCGCATTCCACCATTAATTACCATGTGCTATGCAGGCCCCCTGCTACATCTTGCGGGCATGACGAATCGAAGCAAGCTCATCCATTGATTTGAGTTCGTTTTGCACTAATTTTTGTCGATGTGCCAACTGCTCCTTGTATTTAAGTTTCTTCAATGTTTTGTGCTTTCGCATGATAGATACCAACTCATGACGCTTCTGATCAACTAACTTTGAGGTTTTATGCACACGTATAGCCTGGTTCTTGATATCAATCGACAACTGCTGTATATAATTCATGTATAACAGAATATCGGAAACGGCCGTACATTCTTTTTTTTGAGTTTGCAATCTTTCAAGGTTTTCTTGTTTTTCTCTCTTTTTTCGATCAAGTTTTCCCTGCTCTTCAGAGAGTTTTATCCGGACCTGTGCCAGTTCTTTTTGACCGGTCTCTTCTTGATACCGGCGATGGGTGAGAAGTGCTTCCAGTTTAAATTGGTACATTAAATTCAGACCTCGCTGAATAGTTTACTGGTGATCTGAAATCGTCAACATTCAATTTTCTAGAGCTCCCCATTGCTATTTTCGAACAAGACATCCAGTTGTGTGGTGCTGTCTTCAAAATTCACCGATTCTTCGATGGCCTGTATCGAATAAGAATTGATTTTATCAAACATTTCTATAGCATAATCTATTTTTGGATTGCTGCCGGCGACATAGGCCCCAATGTTGATTAAATCTTCAGCCTTGCGATATGTCGCCAGTATCTGCTTGAGTCGCCGGGCATTTTGTTTATGTTTATCGTCGATAATGTCATCCATGACACGGCTGATGCTGCTTAATACATCAATTGCAGGATAGTGATTTCCCATTGCCAGATCCCTGCTAAGGTTGATGTGTCCGTCCAATAGCGACCGCAGCGCGTCTGCAATAGGTTCATTGGAATCATCACCCTCCACCAGCACGGTATACAATCCGGTAATGGTACCGCGATTGGCGGAAGTTCCGGCACGCTCGAGTAATTTAGGTAAAAGATTAAAAACAGACGGCGTGTAGCCTTTGGTAGTTGGCGGCTCCCCCAGGGCCAAACCAATCTCCCGTTGAGCCATGGCAAAGCGGGTCACCGAATCCATCATCAAATTGACATGATTCCCCTGGTCCCGGAAATACTCAGCAATGGCGGTGGCTATAAAGGCTCCCCGCATACGAATCAGCGGCAACCGGTCCGAGGTGGCAACTACAATTACGGATTTTTCCAATCCTCCTTGTCCAAGTTCTTTAGTGATAAACTCATTGACTTCACGGCCCCGTTCGCCGATAAGAGCAATCACATTCACGTCAGCTCTGGTTTTACGGGCTATCATTCCCAGCAGTACACTTTTGCCGACACCCGAACCTGCAAAAACCCCAACTCTTTGCCCACACCCGACAGTTAACAGGCCGTTTATAACCCGGATGCCTAAATCCAGCGGCTGATAAATTCGTTTACGCATCATCGGATTAATTGAAGTTGCATAAATCGGGTATTCAGTTTCACTTATTATCGGTCCTTTGCCGTCAATTGGGTTTCCAAGGCCATCGAGGACCCGACCGAGCATAGCCGGACCCACGGGTACCACCGCCTTTTGCTGCCGTGCAACAACCCGGCATCCAGGTCCGATGCCGAAAATTTCTTCCAGAGGCATGAGCAATACATTGTTATTCTTAAAGCCGGAGACTTCAGCGGAAATTTTGTGGTTATTTTGTTTGGAATAGATATCACATACGGTCCCCAGGCAGGATACAGGACCGTGAGCTTCGACAACCAGACCGACAACATCGGTTATGCGACCGGTAGCACGAATGGGACAGGTTGACTCCAGACAGGTGTGGTATTTTGATAAATCAACTTCAGCAGCCATACTTAAAATGATTGAATATTTTCAAAAGATACAAATCTCAAGTTTTCTCCAGCGCTGTTCGAAATGACTCTTCGACGGCCTGAAGCTGCTTTTCAATCCGAGCGTCAATCTCACCTAAATCCGTTTCGATGATGCAACCACCACTTTGAATGCTTTCTACGGCTTCAAAGGCGACATTGTCTATATTATCTATTATATCAGAAAGGTGTGAACGGTTCTCTTTGATAAATTGTAAGTCGGATGGGCTCATCTTAATTTTAATTTTGCCAGGATCCTCAACTTTAGCAAGCGCTTCTCTGGCTACGCACACCACAATTTCTCTATCGATGGTTATCTCTTGGCAGATAATTTGTTTGGCGATGGCCAAAGCCAATTCCACCGCTTCTTTTTCGATTTCCAGGTAAGTCTCTTTGCGAATAGTATTTAGCTGAAGCAATCCTTCTTGCAGACTGGCTAAAAGGGGAATTATTTTTTCTTGCGCCTGCGCATGCAAGCTTTTTTCACCTTCAATCGTTGCCTTTTTCCTACCATCGGCGAATCCTCTCTGGTAGGCTTGCTCGTTCAATTGAGCAGTAGATATCGAACCTTTTCTAATATTGCGAGGTCTGTCATCACCAGACATTGAAACCATATCCGTGCGATTTGGTCCAATATTATCATACTTAATCTGTTGAAAAATTTCCTCCTTAGGTAAACAACGCCGAACAGCTGCCTTTTCAGCAACTTGGATATCCGGGAAACAATGCAATCCGAGCCCTGCAAACCCGCTTTGAAGCGAACGCTGTTCTGGTTTAGACAATGATATCTTCTCCTCGTCGCCCACTGATAATAATTTCTCCTTTAACATCCATCTCCTGGATAATACCGGTGATAGCCTGTTGTGCATCCGCGACTTCCGTCATCCGAACAGGGCCGAGACCTTCAATCTCTTCCTGCAACATAGCACCGGCACGCTCCGACATATTTTTAAACACCTTGTCCTTGACCTCATCAGGTGCTGCTTTAAGCGCAGTTGCGAGTTCCACTGTTTCGATTTTACGAAGCAATTTCTGAAATCCCCTGTCATCAACCAGCACAAGATCTTCAAATACAAACATCTTCTGTTTGATCTGTGAAGCCATTTCGGCATCTGTTTCTTCGATCTCACTCAAAATCAGTTCACTTGCAATTTCATCCGTCTGATTCAAAATTTCGGCAAGCCGATCCACCCCGCCGCTGATATTGACAACCGAATTTTTTTTATTTTTAAGGATTTCTTTGAACACCTCATTCACCTCGTCAACGATATCAGCGTTTACTTTTTCCAGAGTGACCACTCTCACCGAGACATCTGTTTTTATTTCATCCGGCAAATTTGCGATAACATCACTGGCTACCGGTGTTTTAAGATGAAGCAATATTGTGGCAATCGTCTGGGGATGTTCGTCTTTGATCAACTCAGAAATTTCATCGGCGCTCAAAGATGCAATCGCTTCCAGTCCTTCGGCTCCGCTGGATCGACCGCCGTTTACTTTCCCGCTTTCAGATGATTGCCCGGATCCGGCAGGAAGGGCCGGTTGCCCTTTCAGTGTGCGCCCGGCAGCAATATCCGCAAACTCTTTGGCCACTTGTTCGATGATCTCCGCTGACACTGTGCCCATCTGATCAAGCTGACGATACACCACCTGTCGCTCATCATCAGTCAAACTATTGAGCATTCGTTCTGCTGTCTCTTTACCCAGAGAGTGTATCAAAATGGCGGCTTTTACCGGACCTGATAGATTGCTATAATCCATAAGTTACTAACAAAGGAAGAAGTGCCTAAAATACCAAAAATTAAAAGTGTCTGAAGTCGTGGAATTCGGTCTATTTTTAAATCGAAGGAAGCTCCCAAGCATCCAATATTCAAAAATCAATTGTCAATAGAGGTCTTAGGGCTCACTCAAAAATAACTTCACATTTTGGACGCCGATCCATCCCGTCCGGCTGCGTTGCGGAAGCTCGAAATATGCTTGATATTCCTGTGCTTCCGCGTCTTGCCGGCCGGGCGCCTCAACTTCCAAAATT
>JAJRVC010000552.1 GCA_024277475.1 Deltaproteobacteria bacterium | reverse complement strand
CTTTTTCGAACCAGTGAGCCGCGTTGAATAATGACATCATGGCCCAACTGTGACTGAACATCGGCAACAACCCGGTCATTGGCCGTGGCCGTAGTACCCAGAACCGGCACATTTGCGGGAACAGCCTGCAGCACCCGGACGATGCGGCGATAATCCGGCCTGAAATCGTGACCCCAGTCGGAAATACAATGGGCCTCGTCAATAACAAATAAGCCGATATTGCCGGCCAATGTTGCCAGGATGTTTTGCCGGAAAGCATCATTTGCCAGCCGCTCCGGCGAGATCAGGAGCAGATCCACCTGGCCTGCAGCCATCTCAGTCTCAATATTCTCCCATTCCTTATTATTGGTGCTGTTGATGGTTCGGGCCGTTAAGCCAATCCTTTGCGCGGCTTCGAGCTGATTACGCATCAGCGACAGCAGGGGCGAGATCAACAGGGTCGGCCCGGCCCCCTGGTCACGCAGGAGTCTGGTGGCAAGGAAATAGACCATGCTCTTTCCCCAGCCGGTTCTCTCCACCACCAGGATACGGTTGTTTTGCAAAAGCTGCTCTATGCTTTCCCATTGGCCGTCACGAAATGCGGCCTGCGGGTTGCTGAGGGCTGTTTGTAAATATTGTACTGCGATGTTTTTCATCTTGTAGCCTTGATTCAGGTCATTTTCCGGTTTTTTCTCGGATCAGTTGCTGAATATCCTCTTTGGAGAGCTTTTTGGGTTGCCATTTATACTTGGGATTTCCCTGCCGGTCGGTGCCGTTTTCAATCTCATCCCAAAGATCCTCTTCCAGGTCATGGGCAATGGCCAGGCTGCGGTCTTTATGGCATTTGGGGATCACCCGTTCCGGCCAGATGGAGTAGGCAAGGTGTGCCCAGTCGTAATCGCCATTTTCCAGCTTTTCCCAGCAGCTTTGAAGTGCTTTACTCCACGGTCGGTGGCGGAAGAATTTCCACAGGGGTGCGGCCGAGATCATGACACCATCGTTGAGATTAGGTTTATAGGGGAGGCCCGCGATACGGAGGAGTTCTTCTCGAAAATCCTGCAGTTCAGCTTCCAGCTCCAGTAAGGTATCCAGCTTTCGGCGATTTTCTGTAGAACTTTCCTGTTGGAGATCATCTTTGAGATTGGAGATTTCTGCCGTAACATCCTTGATCTTGGGATCAATAAATTCGGTGATACAGGTAAAGAGGGTCTGGTCGGTCAGGCGGTGGTAATAAAGCCAGAGGGTGTAAGAGCCGGATTCAGTTGACAGGGGCCAATAGATTGGAGCCTTACGGCGGCTTTTTGAATAGCGTTTCAGGTGGTCCTGGAAAAACTTGGTTGGCTTCTTGAAGTAGTCACGCAAGATTTTCACACCGAGGATTTCGCATGCCTCCTGCTCAATTGATCCAGCGAGCTCTTTCCAGATAACCTCGAGGGATTCACGCATACGTGCCACGATATCCTCGGAATGGTTTTCGTCATCCACCAAGATACCGGACCAGGAAATACGAAGCGGATAATCAGCCGGCACATCTACCGCCTTTGCTGGCAAGCCTTCTAAATTTTGGAGCATACCTGGTGAGCAGTCGGGCAGCGGATCGAATGGGTCTAATAATTCGGGAGATTGATGATCACCATTTGCATAACAGACGTTCCAGCGTCCGAGAGTGGTGCCGAGGATGTAGTCGAGTATATCCGAAACGAGACCCAACGTATTGGGGCTAAAAACTTCTTTTGTGTTGTCGTCATCCTTAGAGCATTCTTCTTTCTCAATGTTGAGCTTTCGCCCACCAGTTTCATCGAATTCTTCTGGGATTTCATACAATTTAAGGCATAGTTTATCAATTTTCCTTTGCAAATCGATGAGCTCGACATCAGTCTCTCTGAGCACATCAATCCAAGTGTCACAACTATTTGACAAATCAGTTACTTGATGATTAATCGCTGGAACAATAAACATATGACTTGTCTGATTCGCGGTATCGATGTTCGCTTTTAGAGTCCAAGCTTTCTTAGCAAGACATGCTAGATCAGCTACGACCTGAGGTGTTAAATTAGGAACCGGGGTGTGTTGTATGACGCCTACTTCATATGACCGAGCGGCCGTATCGGCGGCAGCTAACTGTAGTTCAACTAATGACGAAAAAATCTGACTGTTTGTAAGCCCGGCCAACGCTAGTAGTTCGCTGTTGTTGTCGCTTTCCACAATGCAGGCAGGACCCTTGTCACCAAAAATACATCCAGAAGGCATAACACGAATCGATAAAGCACTTGTGGTTCGTCGAGACCAAGTAAGCCCTGGACGAAAATAAAGATCTTTGCTCGGAACGATTGCGTGTTTATAAGTTTTTGTCGTTACGCGTTCGGCAAGTAACTCATCGAATCCCCACTTAATTTTCATTATTGGATCGGCATAATATCGTGAATAACTTCCGCCTTTAACATGGTTGATCCAAAGTGCCCCTATCACTTCCCAAGATAATCGCAAAAAACGAAAATCATCGTTTGAGTTAACACCTCGCCGAGCAACTCGCTGTCTTCCCAACTCAAACTGTTGCATGACCGTAAATGTATGTAAAAGTTCATTTCCAGCCCAATAAGCAAAAGGAGCATTGGGGATTTTCAGGAAGGTTGCCGGGCAAACGTTAAAGGTATCAGTTGGCACCTTGCCTTTACATCGTTCTTTTATTGTTCCACTAAGAACCGAAGCAGGATTATTGGTATTGAGTAAATTAAATACACTTAGTGAATTTTCAATGATACTTTCATTAAATTTTTCGAGGACATATGCGGCTGCTTCAACCATTGCAGCATCCATTACGCCGTGACCTAAATCAATGAGCAAGCGTGGCCGAAGTTGGCTTAAGACAACTTGCTCACGCCAATTTGTAAATGAGCTAAGGAAAAAACAAGATCGTGATGTGATGGCTCCTAGAAGCCCTCCCGTATCGAGGAACCAACCTCCCCGCTCAACAAAAGCTGCAAGAATGTCGTTATAACTGTGAGGATATGAACTCCTAGATTGTTTTTTAAATCCCTTCGACCATTCCCCAAAAGGCGGATTCATCAAAACCACATCATACCGTTTCCGACAAAGATCAATAAAAGCAAAACCACGGGCAGCATCCTGGGCAAAAAGCCTTTTTTGATTGGTGCTGCCGTTCTGAGCCTGTTCTGCGTATGTTTGCAGGGCATGAAGAATCATATCTTCTGCCCGTTCCCAAAACTCAGTCTCATCTGCCAGATCAGTGAAATCAAAAAGCGACGTCTGCCGTTTCTTGGGGGCCATTCCCGGCAGATACCCGGCATCATTTTTTCTCGCCTGCATTTCTTTATTAAATGCCTCACGAGCCTCTTCAATTGCATCGGCAATTTCTTCTTCAATTTTGAGAAGCGAGCCAGCCTCACCGGCAAGTTGCATCTTATCAAAGACGATCTCAACCAACTGACCCAGTACCCGTGGCTGCAGGTTTTCGGTAAACTCGGCCAGCATTTCCTTGTCGCCGGGCATGGGTTCTGCACAGACAATATTGGAGCGGGTTATGGTGGGCCTGATATCCTGCTTAATACCTTGCTGCTGCCAGTTCCGTTGTGCTCGCAGCCATAAAGAGAGCCCGGCAATCTGCACCGCACGGGGATCAATATCAATCCCGTGGATATTATGCTCAATAATGAGGCGGGGAATATCAACGAGAAATTCTTCCTTGTTCCCATAGCTTTCATGTAAGGGCTGGAGTTCTTGATCCCGCTCAAAATGGACAGCTCCATACCGGGCTTCAATTTCCCAAGCCTCTTCATAGATCCGTTCATAGAGGTCAAAGGCATAGAGACCAAAATGCATGGAACCGCAGGCCGGGTCCAGCATGCGGATCTGGCGGGGATCTTTCAGTTTGCGAAAGGGGATGTACACCGGTTGTTGCAGTAATTCTTCCTGGCTCAAATCCTCAGTGTTTTGCTCTTCTTCCGGCGGATTTTCTCCTTCAGTCAGAAAAATCTCATTTGGCCTGCGGACAAGATAGCGGCACTCATCTTTCAGGGTGGTTTCGCCTTGGGTCATCTCATACCAGATACGGCCCAGGGTATTATCGGTGAGGAATTCAACCACATAGCGGGGGGTAAAAAACTGGTTGCGAACAGCAAGCTCACGACTGTTACGGGGAGCGGCTGAGGCATCCCGCATCTGCTTTCGTTCTTCCTGGGAATTGAAATACTGATATATCCAGCCGATGGTCTCATCTTCGGCCCAGAGAGGTTGAATGTCTTTGTCATCAAAGAGTTCCAGCAGGCTCAGCAGTCCATCTTCCCTGGGGAAAAGCAGGCCCAGAGAAGAATAACGGTCAAAAATAATGCCGAGATCAATGGCGATTTCATCAAAAAGACAGAGGAGATATGTTTTATAGCGGGCATAGGTATCGCCAAGGCCGCTGCCGGCAATCTGCAGGTACACCTTAAAACCCTTGG
>JAJRVC010000551.1 GCA_024277475.1 Deltaproteobacteria bacterium | reverse complement strand
CTTTGCGTTTACAGGCTTGCTCTACCGTCAGTTGGAGCTGGCCGATACCAAAGGTTTTAAACCCTCGGAATGGATGGGCTGCAATCATAAATCCGCCGGCAGTTTTTACTTCTTCACTCAACTGCTGAATCATCATCAGTTCTTTGATGTCTCTGTAAAGCCCAAAAACCAGAATGTCTCCCTGATTGGTCGTAAACTCGTTTCCCCGAAAGATTTTAATCCCGCCTTTGCGAGCCAGTTTGTCCACGTCATCGATGTCCCATAGGACTTGGTGTTCCGTGAGACAAATTCCATCCAGTTGCAAACGTTTCGCCTCTTGAATCAGCTCCAAGGGATCTATGTAGCTGCAGGCAGAGCGCGGGGAGGTGTGAATATGCAAGTCGATTCGCATGGGTAACCTTTTTCTATACTACTCGGGTTTTATTAAGGAATGGATTCCATTTGAATGCTTTTTTGACAGGATCAACAGGATTGACAGGATGTTTTCACGGTTTTATCCGCAAACTGGGAAAAAAATCCGAGCGATCCTGTAAATTTTTTCTTCAATCAGGCTGTTCAGCAAGCCATTTCTCCATAAACTCCACCTGATCCAGGCCGGGATCCTTTTCCAGTGCCTGCCACATTTCATTGGACATCCAAGCCTGATCAAGACAGCGGCCGCACTCGATAATGATCTCGGCGAAGTGTTCGCAGCCCTTACGTCCGATTTCTTTCATGATCCGTCGTTCCCAACCGTCTTCACGCAGAGACATGCCGATGGCAGTCTGAAGAACGGCAACCGCCTGTGGACAGACAAAATTGGTGTACCGTTTCATAATTCCTTCAATGGTCAGGATCTTACCATCTGCGATGTTCACATCCATCTTGATTTCCATACTGTAGATATGATCTTCCAGGATACTACTGAATCTCAACGTTTCTTTATCCGAAAACTCGGCTGTGATCACCTGACTGCGGTTAAACGTGATCATTTTTATCTCCTAAACCCTGCATGATGGGACTGTCGTCTTGAAAGGCCACACAGCTTCGCACCAGCCTGGGATTATTTTTAATCATCTCTCTTAAATTGGCCAGTTTCTCCTCACCCTCCAGGCTTTCTCCCACTTGAATAACCGGACGTGTGAAGTGAAGTATAACGGCGTTTGCGCTTTCAAGCACCGCATGTACCAGTACCGAACACCCGTCCGGACCACCGAGAAGACCCTGCACGATCTTGCGCAACCCGGCCCCCACTCTGACGCCCTCGATTTTCCTGATTAATTCAGGTGCGGTCGACCAGGCCCGGGGGACAAGCCGGTCCAGGCAGGCATCCGCCTGCACGATCTCAAGGTCCGGTGGCTGTACTTTCAGATTAACTTCAGCTTTTAGCAGATCGTCCGTCAGCCGCCAGGAAACTGCCAGGCTTCCGTCGGACCGAGGGTTGACCTCCACGACTTTGTTTCTTAGAAAACGTATCGTCATTCATTTCCTCCTGAAATTGTTTGTGAAAAATAGAATCTAAAATTATGCTAACAAGATCCCATCAAAAGAAATTCATCACGAAAGCACGAAAGTACGAAAACACGAAAAAGAAAAAAGAGAAGGCGATATAAGAGCTTACAGCTATTCCTTGCCGGACCTTCTCTCCTGTTGTATTTGCTTCAACTTTTTCCAGAGTTTCTCCACCTGCTTGCGGGTTTCCTCGAGTGAACCTGAATTGTCGATAATCAGATCACAGAAGCCCTTTTTTTCCTCCACCGATAGCTGGGACCTAATCATGTTGATGGCCATTTCTTCACTGGACCCGTCACGGTTCATCAGCCGTTTTTTTTGCTCTTCTTCAGAGGCATAGACCATTAGGATGTTATGGAATAGCGGATGCATGTTGACTTCAATGAGAAGCGGCACCACCACCTGGATGATGGCGTTGGGATCTTCTGCGGCATACTGTTTAACCAGTTCCATGAATTCTTCGCCGATTCTGGGATGCTGGAAACTTTCCAGTTTCTTTTTTTTCTCTAGGTCCTTAAATACGATTTCACGTAATTTTTCACGGTCCAGGGTCCGATCCTCGCGCAGAACCTGCTCACCAAAAAAAGCGACAATATCTTTCCAGGCCGGTTTGCCTGGTTCCACCACCACCCTGCTCAACACATCAAAATCAATGGTGCGTGCACCGAGTTCTTCCAGCATCGCGGCGACGGTGGTTTTACCGGTGGCGATACTTCCCGTCACCCCGAGCAGCAACCGGTTGTCGGTACCCCTGAGCATGTTGATGGTTTCTTCTCCGCCATATGCCGCCGGAAAAGCATGGGTTACATCGGTTTCCGCGCCCGCGTAGCTGATGGGATAGCGTATCCCCCGCCTGTAAAGGGCCTCCATGCCGTTGAGGGCTTTGTCCATCATTTCTGCAGGAACGGCCATGACCAGTTCATCATCCTGGGCGTGTCCATAGCGGCGTTCGCCGTAACAGGGAATGCTCAAAGCCGGTTTGCGGTTCAGGTAACACCGTGCGATGGCATCGGAGCAGGAAGTTTCTCCAACACAATAAAACTGCATAACCTCATAGTTTTCGAATTGAAGAGAATTGATCAGGAGCATCATCTGGGCCGGATTGGCATAAATCAGAACAATGTCGGGATCAAACGGATTGTAAACCAGAGGGGCCAGCGCCACGGCCTCATATTTGCCCACCGGCAGGCGGGGAATGGCAGCTTCGTATTTTTTAGCATCCGCCCGGCTTTTGGTCCAGACAATGCTCCTGAACGACCCATCCTTCATGTAGCCCGGTATTTCGGCCAACCCGATGATGGAAGGGCACACGACCGACATAAAATCATCAACATCGGCCCCAACCGTCCAGTCAAAGCTTTTGACAAGGTTAATCAACTGGCACAGCGTGGCTTTATAGTTTATCCGCCGGATAAATGCAATCTCGGAAAGAGCCCTTTTGTCTTCGAAAAGTTTAAAAGCCACCGGAAAAGATTTGAGCCTCATCAATTGCTCCAATCTGCGAACAGGTTTCTCCCAGTCATGGGTTGTGTTCATACCCTACTCCTATTTTTAAATGATAATAAGCGCCCCGGCATTTTACAGCTGTTTGACACTGTCTGAATTGGCCAAAAAGCGAATATAGAGAAATGCGGTCTGGCTGTCAAATCAAAAGGAATATTTTCCATTGTTCCCATTCTATTGTCTCAGATGGCAGGCGACCCAATGCTCATTGCCCATATTTTTGAAAATGGGGATTTCCTGTGAACACCGTTTCATGACCTCCGGACATCTGGTGTGAAAGGTGCATCCGGTTGGAGGGTTCATGGGGCTTGGTACGTCGCCTTGGAGCAGAATTTTATTTTTCCGGATTTCTGGATCCGGAATGGGGACTGCCGAGAGCAATGCCCGGCTGTAAGGATGCAGGGGATTCTGATAAAGGGCTTTGTCTGTTGCCAATTCCACAATGCGGCCCAAATACATCACGGCCACCCGGTCGCTGATGTGCTCTACGACGCTCAAATCGTGGGCAATGAAAAGATAGG
>JAJRVC010000550.1 GCA_024277475.1 Deltaproteobacteria bacterium | reverse complement strand
GTAGCCGAAGGCGAAGCCTGAAGCGTTTCCTTCCTTCGACATTCGATATTCAATGTTCGATATTCTGCGGTTCGCTGTTCAAACACTGTGTAGTTTCACATGAGTCTATCGGAGAGTAATTTTTCACCACCCCAGGTCCTACCCCAGGTAGAGTTTCAAAAATATATTGATCACAGCCAGCGCAAAAAGGGCCGGAAGAATCATGGCTCTGGCCTGCAGTTTATGATCCCGCAATAAATCTCCGAGCCCCGTATAGGTGCGGCTCAGTCCAAAGTATAACCCTGCCAGTAAAACAGTTCCCTGGATTACGGGGATCCATTGCGGTAAAAAGGGTCTGAAGTGAGAATTGGCGGTACCCAAAAGGTCCCAGCCCAGTCCCAGGGGATCGGAAAATACAGAAATGATGTAACCATAGTTGACCATTACGGCCGGCAGACTGAATGCGATCCAGGCAAAGATACCCACCGGTATCAAAATGTATGCAAGTCGCAACGTCATGGCCCGATTATTTACCGGATTTCCGGCAAGACGATTAGCTCCTTTAGCGCTCAGCATAAAAAGGGCCGGAAATACCACCAGGGCCGATCCCCAGATAGCGGCAAGATATATCAGAAAAGGGAGAATCTGTTTAGTTTCGGTGACATTGGCCGCATCTTTGATGAATCCCCAGGGGCCTAACATGGTAATGCTGAAGGCGATGGCCACCACCAGCATGATAATCGCATTGAACATTTCATCATAGCCTTTAAGTATCCTATCCGAACCAAAAGGTCTGATGAAAATGCCGACGTTATCCTTCGGGCAGCTTTTGATGCATTCGGTACACAGCCCGCAGTAATTATTGCGGTTCATATTGCCGACGTACTGATTCCAGGGACAGGCCCAGCCATCGGGTCCACCGGTCAAACAGGATTTATCTTTGTGTTTGATACAGACTTTGGGATCTATGGAGCGGACTTCAGTCATGGAGGCCATGGAATAGGTGCCCAAAAATCCACCCACCGGACATAAATACAGGCAAAAAACCCGGTGCCGGAAAATCAGAGCCAGAACCAGGGTGCCCGTCAAAATAAGTAAAAACATGAGCGCCGTTGCCAACGGTCGCGTAATCAGAATCATGCCGAAAGAAATCAGAGTCAGAAAAAGAATATTCTGCAGCCAGATATTCCTGAGTTTTCGGGGCCAGTCTTTTTGGAGGCCGAGATAGCGATGGTGCAATCTGTGGAAAGGTTTTTTCAAGTATCTGACCGCCGTCAGGCTTTTGCGGGATACCCATTCGGCCGGCGCCGGCAGGGGACATATCAGACACCACAGCCGTCCCCCCAATGGCACCAGGATAGCCTTTAAAACGAACCACCACAGAATCCAGACAAAGACGATGGCAATGTTGCGGTTGCCCACGGGACTGCCCCACAGGCTGCTGAGAATAAACAGGTAGAAGACGATAAACATGGGCAGAAGAAACCAGAATTGAAAACTGCGAAGCCTCACCAGTCTTTTCAACCATGGGAATGCTTCCAGAAGATTAATCCGCCTGAAACCACCCGGGCCGGCCGGATTTTTGAACCGAAACCACACTCCTGTTGCAAATACCAGCCATAGGGATAACGAAATGAAAAAATGGTACGGTGTGTTGGGACTCACGACCAACTCTCCCGTCATGAATGGGTGCAAATTTCCGCAGGTTTGGGTGCAGCGATAGATAAATTTGCCGGATCGGGAGGCCACAAACTTGATCGTCGATACCCGATCCCAGTCCGTTTTCAGGGGGCCCTTTTCCTCCTGGAAGGTATTTCTCCGGAAGGTGATGCCTTTTCGGGCGATGAGTTCGATGGGATAGCCGTCCAGATAAAAACCGTGAGTCACATCCGAGGTGGAAAACCGTAAAAAGATGAGGTCGCCTTTATTGACTTTTATACGCGCAGGCGAATATCCAAACCTTCTGGCGTCGATTGAAATGTGTCGGGTAGTGGAAGGCTTTGGCGCCAGGGCGATACCAAGCGGAATCAGCACTGCCAGTTCAAAACCTAAGAGAATAAGAATAATCGCTTTTTTTTTGCTCATTTTCACAAAAACATGTTGCCGAAGGGGTCCAGATACTTGCAGCAGGGAGAGGCTGGAAGCGGTCAATATTGCAGTTGTGGCGGAGGGCAACAACCATCAAGCGTCCGGCCTGGCCGGTTCATCCCTGACGATCAGCGTACCCTGCATGTGCTGATGGATGTCACCGCAAAAGACAGTGCATCTAAAAATAAAGGTGCCGATTTTGTCGGCTTTAAAGGAGACATATACCGTCTTCCCCGGCTGAATGCCCTGGGCGACATAGATACCGAAAGCCTTTAGACTAAACCCGTGGGTCACATCTGCGCTGCGCAGTTTGAGCAAAACCTGATCGCCTTTGGACACTTCAATCGTTGGTTTTACCGCCGGGCCTTCTTCCTGCCAGAGGGAAAAAATATCATTAGCATTGACCTCTCCCAACACCCAGCCTTTTTGAGCATGTCCGGTCAGGGTAAATTCCTTGGCGCCCGTGAGTATATCCTTTGGCTTCTGGTGTCGGTCATAGGCCCGGATGCCGAAGGGCAGCCCGACGATTATTAAAATTATGAGTAACAGGAAAACCAGATCCTGTTTTTTGGGATCGATTTGCATCAGATATCCAACAGTTTGTTTCAGCAATTCAATTTGTTCTTCGCCTTGCGAATCCGGGTTATAGATCGCCTATACTGGCAGGATTCATCGAAATGGGCATTGACTTAAGTCAAAACAGAATACCCTTTGGATTATCAATGCGTTAAAAAAAGGCAAGGTCGCTTTCGACCTGCCTTTTTTTTTCTGTAACCCTGCAATGTAAGCGTCGCTACCGGCATTCACCCTTGCTGAACCCCAAGGTTGTATCAACAACATAGCAAAGGCAAAGGATAGCTCATAGTCTGTCGTTATTCACGATATCATAGTGAACACACCATTTTGTTCATTTTTTTTTGGACGGAACTTAGCAGACGCAGCACTAGTGCAGAGTTACATAACGACTGTAAATGATTCCGTTAATAAGTAAATAGACACCAAAAATTACGACCGCGTAACCAAAAATAAAATAGAGGGCTCGATACCAGATCGCTGGAGGACGTTTATCTACGATTTCCAGTTTGCCTTCATCCTTGAGACGCTGGACCCAGGCCGGTTTTTCTTCGATTGCTTCCTCCAGGTCCATGCTGCCGGTAAACATGGCTTCGTTCATGGGAAAACTGGAGGGGCGCAGGTGTCCGATAAAAAAATGGACAATAAAGATGTATGTTACTGCTAAAATGGCTTCCGCTCTATGCAGGAGGACCGCGACATTCAGAGACCAGCCGGGCAGTATTCGACTGGTGTCCAACGGATAGATTGCCATCAGTCCGGTAATCGCCAGCAGGGGCAAACCCCAGTAGACCGCCCAGTAATCGAATTTTTCCCAGTAGCTCCAGCGGTCCAGCTTTGGCGGAGAACCCAGGCCGAAAAACCATAAAATTCGTTGTCCCAGATGTTTAAAATCCTGGAGATTCGGAACCAATGAGTCCGGCCCAAAAATGCTTTTTAAAGGACTGCGCCATCGGATTCGCGTTAACAGATAAACGGTGTGGATTAAAAAACCGGCAATCATCAAGGCTCCCACCCATTTATGGACCAGAAGCGAATTTTCATATCCGCCAAAAAGATAACTGAGCTTCTTGCCCCAGTTGGTGGCGTTAAATGTGCGGCTGAAGCCCGTGGTAGCCTGGATAAGAAAGGTGAGCATAAGGAAAAGGTGAAACACCCGATCTAATATACTAAACCGTTTAATGCGCGTTGGTGTCGGCATTTTTTGTTTTCCTTTTAGTCTTAAATAATTCCCTCAAACCCACCAGAAAGCTGTGGGGGATAAAGAACGCCAGGGTACCGACCAGAAGCACCAGCATGAACCAGTATGTATAATACAAAATTGGAAAACTGGTTTTGGCGATGCTGGATCCCGCCGCCGGTTCATGCACAATATAGCTGGCAAATGAAGCACTGGCACCCTCGTGGCACTTGGCACATACGTACGCATGTCTTCGGATGGGGTTCAGGGGCGAAAAGTAGTGATTGATACCGGCGATCGGTTCTCCGCCGTGGCACTGGCGACAGGTAAGGTTGGCGCGCGTCGTGTGAATGTCGCGAGTTTCATTAAGATGGCACTCCTCGCAACGCCTGCCCTGGTAGAATTTAATACCGCGGTGAGAATCAGCCAGGCGGCTGCGCACACGCACTGAAGCGGCGGTGGGGCTGTAAGGGAAAAGGCCGTAGCTGACCCCCGGTATAGCCACCAGCGGACGCTGGTGGCGCGGCCGGGCTTCATATTGCTCATAATATCCCGTACTAACCTCGTATTGCTTGTAGCGCCGGATAGCGGATGTGACTTCTTCCTGAGCAGTCGCCGGCATGGCGGAAAAAAGGATTCCGCCCAAGAGCAGGGCTCCCATCAGTATGGGAACCCAACTTTTTCGTTTGTGCTGGGTCATGACAGACTCCCGGGTTGGTAGCTACTCATTTTTTTTGAAACTGATCGGATCTACCTGCTTGCCTGTTGGTTTCGGCAACTGGGTCAGTTTGACCCAATCGGCCTGCAACTCTTCCAAATCCTGGTTCTTGTGTTGGTGGCATGTCTGACAGGAATTGGGTACCTTCGGGTTCTTGAGAGTATCTTCCGGCAACAAGGCTACGAACACATGGCTGTGAATGTCACCGGACTCCGCGCTTTTGGCGATTCGCGGCATATGGCAGCCGACACAATTGCCGAACGAGTGAATCGAGTGAGCCAGATTATTATTGACCATCGTGTGGCACTGGAGGCACTGTTGGGACCCTGCCGCAAAAGTCTGGGACCGGGTAGGCGGCATTCCTATCTGATGCACAAAGTGGCAGGAAGTGCAGGTTACGCCTTCCCTGGCGTGTTTCGATTGCTGCCAATCGATAAATTGCTGGTGGTGTCCTTTTGAAAATTCATTGGCATAGACGTGTTTTAGATCACCGCCCCCAAAAGAGGTGGATTTGTAATAGGCCTCAAGCGCCTTGCCGGGCGCGTAGCCCACCGGCCAGCCGGCACCCTTGACTTTAGTGGCATGCCCCCGGTTATGACAGGAACCGCAAATCTGAGCCGCCACACCCATGGTCAGCTTGGCCGGGTTGACAATGGTCTGGCGTTTTTCAAAGACAGCTGTCTTTGGCAGAGCGGCATGCCAGGAGCCTTTGCCGTGACAGGCTTCGCAGGAGACCCCCGGTTCCACAAAGGTATTTTTTTCCAGATCGACACCGGTGGCATGGCAACCACCGCATTTTAACAGCCAGGGCCTTTTGTCCCAGTCTTTCTCATGGTAATTGACCCAGCGATGGGTATCCGCATTGTATTGGATAGGCGAGATAAACAGGGTGTCATTCTTTTTAACCAGATAACGCTGTTTCCACTGACTGCCGATGGTGTAAAGGATTTCGTCCAACTTGGGGACATAAACCTGATCAGAAGGCACCTTAAGCTTTGCTTCTAATTTTGCCAGATCTTCGCGGATTCGCTTTTCATCGATTGGAACGATGATGGCATCTTCATTCTTTTTAGCATCCTGGAGCATACGGCTGTGCATGGTCATTTTCCAGGAATCGTAGTGTTCCAAATGACACATTTTGCAAGTGTCCGAGCCGACAAATGTTTTCGGCTGGGATGTAACGGCCGCAACATCAATTGGCTGCTCGGTGCCGCAGGCAAAAATAAATAGTGCCATCAGACCCATGATGAAAATTGTTGCGAGGTGTCTTACCTTCATGTTTTCCTCCTTAGTTATGATATCTGCTCATATTTATATTGCTAAAACTGCTTGTGTTCAAACAACAGTTCAGAAAAATCTGTGCCGCAAAGGAATCATTCCCCAGGTGTTTGGTCATTTTCAAAAATTGTTTTCAGCCAGTAGACCAATTCATCCGAGTCTACCGGTCTGGCCAGACAAACGGAAATATATTCTCTTAAAGCCTCTTCCAACTCGGGGTGAAATTGACGCTTTGAGAGAGCAATTATATTCAGCGGGGGATTTTTTCTTTTTAATTCTCGAAAAAGTTTATTGGTCACCGTCACGTTGTCCAAGTTCATAATTAGGGCGCAACAGTCGTTTCCCTCAATATATTGATCTATATTAACAAGAGAATTCATTAAAATCGTCGTATAGTCGTGGTCCATTAACACGTCAAACAAGTTTTGGCTTAGCTGTTTATCAGGATCCAGTACTAAAACCTCTTTTTTCATAAGGGCACTGGCTCCTCCCCCACAGAAATTTCGCAAAGAAGGGTGATTAGGCTTTCTTTTGGTCATTGCGATTCAAAGATACAACCGCAAATTTTGTGCCATCGAGAGGGTTTTGAACAAAAAGTATATTTAAAATTGGAAAGGATGGATGGTGGAATTTATTTAAGCATATGATATTAATAAAAAAACGGGATCCGCTTCAGATCCTGGATCAAATCGGTATCCTGTTTTGGGCTATTTATATTCACAAAATTAATTCATCAACAATTTTTACATTATGCATCGAAGTGGCACATAAAATTAAAAAAATTGATATTACCTGTAATAATGGTTGGTTATTCGTGTGCCAGATTGGCACACTTTTTGTGGGATGGTGCATATTGATTGAAGTTGTTCCGTGCTTGTGTATTCATAACGACCCGGTTTGCTAATGAATGGTGGGGGGATTGATCTGATATTTCCTCAATTTCCGATAGAGTGTGTTGCGGCTTATTCCCAGGCGGCGGGCCGCCTGTTTTTTGTTCCAGCCGCATTCATCCAGGGCTTCTTTGAGCAGTTTGGCCTCGTTTTCCAAGATCGTGCCCGGAGATCCGTTTTTTACAGGAGACGACTCATAATGAAGGGCGGATGGAAGGTCTGCAATTTCGATTCGATTTCCTTTGGCCAGCACGACTGCGTGCTCAATACTGTTTTCAAGTTCGCGAACATTGCCCGGCCAGGAATAATCCAGGAGTCGGCGCATGGCCTCCGGGCTAAACGCATTAATATCTTTGCCCTGCTCAGCAGTGAATCGTTGCATAAAATATCGGGCCTGCAAAGGAATGTCGTTACGCCGTTTATTAAGAGGCGGCAATTGAATGGGAATGACATTCAGCCGATAATAGAGATCCTCGCGGAAATGACCATCTTTGACTTCCTGGAGGAGGTCCTTGTTTGTGGCCGCCAGGATACGCACATCCACCGATAAGATTTGTTCGCCGCCCACGCGTTCAAATTTCTGAGTCTGAAGTACGCGCAGCAGCTTGATCTGGGCCGACAAAGGTATTTCGCCGATTTCATCCAGAAAAACGGTTCCTTCGTGAGCCTGTTCAAATCGTCCGATTTTTTTGCGAACTGCACCGGTGAACGCCCCCCTTTCATGACCGAAGAGCTCACTTTCAATCAATGTGGCCGGATAGGCCGAACAATTAATGACAACGAAAGGCTTGGTTTTGCGAAGACTGTTTAGATGGATGGCGTTGGCCACCAGTTCCTTGCCGGTGCCGCTTTCTCCCTGAATCAAAACCGTGGTGTCGGTCGGGGCGATATCTTCAATAAGTTTATAGATGGTCTGCATCGTGGGGTCTTTACCCACAATTCCGCAGTATTCCGTGGTGACATCAATGCGGTTCTGAATATGGAACATTTCTTCTTCATGCAAAAGCGCCCGTTTGATGACACCCGAAGAATGATTCAATATCAATTTAATCACTTCCAGCTCCTTGGTCTCACAGTGGCAATTGCCGGGGCAGGCGACCAGCAGTGCTCCAAGGAATTGATTTTCATGACTAACGGGGGTGGCGGCAAGCTGCTTGGCAAATTGAAAGGTTTGCGGTACCAAAGGTGGATTGAAGGAATGCCTTCTGACAAAAGTGATACCGTCCAGCCGCATCAAGGCGGGAAGGGCAGTTCCAAATACATTTTTCTTAAAGGCCTTAAATTCATTTTCAGAATAGACAAAAAGCGTGTTCTTATCGTTGCTGAGGATAAACAGCACGAGATCGCTGCAGGATACGAGCTCCCGGAATTTCATGATTAAATAGGCTGAAACATCCTTCAGCCGGGTTTGTGCACCAATTTTTTGGATAATTTCAAACGAGCTTCTTGTCTGGTGATAGGCGCGATCCAGCTTGATGCTGTGTTTTTCAATTCGTTGGGTGTGGTCCTTAATACGCCCGATCATGCGATTGAACGAGGTCGTCAAGCTGCCGACTTCATCCCGTCCGCCCGGCTCCAGACTGAGCTCCATGTTGTTTTCGTCAATGTTCTCAGCGGCTTGCGCTAGGGCTGAAAGAGGCCGCGTGATCCGTTTAATAAAAAAGAAGCTGGCAGATAAGGCCAGAATTAGGATTCCCAGGGTGATGGCGATCATTTGTACCCATAATTTTGTTATCTCTGATCTGTACGGTTTCTCGGAGAGTCCAATGCGCAGTACCCCGGCTTTGCCGGAGAAAATAGGCCAGGCGATATCAAGAAAGTGTTCGCTTTCATCGGTTACAATGCGTTTAAAATTGCCATTTTCATTGTCTTTCGGTGTGTTGATCCCTATCAGATTTCGCGGGATGCCTCCAGAAAAAGTGTGTGCAAGTACCTGGCCATCTCTAATTATAAAAAGGTATGCCACCGAAGAGTTGCTTAACAGATGGTGGTCCAGCAGGTTCCGCAGGGCAATCAGATCATTTATGAGAATTATATTGGTAGCTTCCAGCGCTAATTCTTGAGAAAGATATTCTCCCTGTGTGATGGCGGATTCACGCAGAGTTTTGCTGAAGCGGTTTGCTTCCAGCAGTGAAATGACCGCGCCGCTGCCGATAACGAGTGCGGAAACCGAAATGATTAATTTGCTTCTGAGGCTTTTCAGTTTCATTACATGTTCTTTTTCATTGCCAAAATAGGATCGTAGGATTCCTCCCTGGGTGGGATGAAACGATCAATCATCAGTTCATCGAGAATCTTTTTCCCTGCCGGATCCTGGTGCATATTTAAAAGTAAGCTTCGAATGCGTTTTTTCATTTGATTGGGCAGGCGCGGAGAAGCGACCACGGGAGGATTGCCAAATGGCTGTGATTTTTTAATGATACGGGTTTTAGCGGTAAAAACAGGGTTATTGAGGTTGTAATGCTCCCAAACTTGTCCATTAACCGCAGCACCGTCCACCAGGGACATAGCCACGGCCATGATGGAATTGTCATGACTGTATGTATAAATGGTCTTTGCAAAAAAATCTTCAGGGTTTTTGCTCTGCTGTCTTAGCCAGTAAGTGGGGACCAGTTTTCCGGTGTTTGATTCCGGATCGGTAAAGGCGAAAATTTTATCGCTTAGATCTTCCAATTTTTGATAGGGACTGTCCTTGTTGACGATCAAATACGATTGATACAAATACGATCCGCGAACTTCGGGCATCGCCAATGCTTCAAAACCATACTTTTTTCTGCCGAAAGCGTAAGGTCCCGAACAGATAAACGCCAGATCGATCTGTCCCGTACCGATAAGCTCATCTATTTCACCATAAGTCTTTCTCTGCACAAGTTGAATTTGCCGACCTAATTTACCGGCGATATATTCCAGGAGTTGATGGTAATGGACGACCGTCTCCTGAGCCGAGATTATTGATCCCACAGCCACTTTAAAATAGGAATTTTCCCGGTTTCCATTTCCAGGTTGCTCCTCAACGATTCGATCAGAAAAATCAACGAAGGTAGCTGCCGGATCACCCCTGCAACCTAACAAAAGAATTGTCAAGACCGCTAAAATAGATTTTAGTGTTATTCGGCTGTTAGATATTAGATACATAATATTCATCTGCGGGACATTAGAGCCCTGTTGTTTGCGCCACATCTAGCACATTGCGTCAATTTATTTAAAAATACTACTAAACAATTGATCATCTACCGACATACATTCTTTTTTCAAATACCTGTATTTCTCCAGAAGTTCTTTGCCCTCCTTGGATAAGTGGGAGCCTTCCTTTCTGTCGGCATGAACGATTGTGGTATTCAAGTGTTTTTCAGTGGTTTTGATTTTACTCCAGACCGCCTTGTAAGACATCTTCATCGTTTTGGCGGCCTGGTTGATTGATCCGGTTTTTTCTATGTTTGCCAGAATTTCGGCGCGACCGTTGCCGATGATGATATTGTTGTCCTCATCAACGATCCAGTGGCTTGATCTTAATCGTAGTTTAGGCATTAAAATTCCTTTATGGATGAGGCTGGACTTCAGTGCTCTTAGGCAAGACCCGAAAATAGGTTTGCCGGTTTAAAAGCGGAGCGTACACGTTAGTACGTGAGCATTTTACATCGGCAGGTGATGCACCTTATATTTTAAATTGTTGCTGAATCCCGCTTTGCGGGGCAACACAGCCATCGGACATTAGATGGGGATTTGAAACCGTTTTTACTTGCCGAATGGACAATGGGGGTAAACACACTCCGGGCAGTCTTTGCAAAGTCCCCCGTGCCCTAAAAATGCAAGCTCAGCTTTGCCGATATGTTCGCCGGTTAGAATACGGGGCAACACCAGATCCAGCACCGTGATGCGGTGATGCAGGCCGCAGGCCGGTACCCCCAGCAGTGGAATGTTTTCCAGGTAGGCCACCAAAAACATGGCGCCCGGCAGCACCGCTGCGCCGTAATGCATCTCAGTGGCTCCGGCCAGATGGATCCCTCGGCGGGTGACATCATCCGGGTCTACACTCATTCCTCCGCTCAGCACAATTAAAGCGCACCCCTGCTCAAGATGGGTGCTAATGGCCCGGCTGATAAGTTCAGTATCATCAGGAGCAAACACCGGCCCAACCACCTCACAGCCCAGGTTGATCACTTTTTCAGAAAGAATCGGCGCAAACCGGTCTTCAATCAACCCATGATAGACTTCACTGCCGGTGATAATAATTCCCACTTTGGCAGGCCGGATGGGTTTGACCGACAGAACCGCACCGTTTTGCCGTGCGATGGCGGCCGCCCGCTCTACGGCTGCCCGCTTCATGACCAGTGGAATGGCCCGGGTGGCGGCAACCAGTTCGCCCTTGCGGACCAGTGTGTGGCTATGAAGGGTAGCGCACATTACCTCGTCTACCATGTTAAAGGCCGCCAGCGCGGAGGAATCGACCGCAAACAGGCCGTCTCTTTCAGCTATAAGTTTTATTTTTCCTTCCCGGGGTTCATCCTGCCATACGATGCCATCGCCGGCCAGCGCTCCTGCTAAAAGGGTTGCTGCCTGGTCCTCGTGAATTTCGTCTTCGGCCAGGTCAAGAAGATAGAGGTGGTTTTTACCAAGTTTTTGGAGATGGCACAGATCTTCGTTGCAGACGGTATGACCTTTGAGAAAGGCGGCACCCTTGAATTCGCCGGGGCGGATTTCGGTGATATCGTGGGCCAGCTGGGTACCAACAGCCTCTTGCAGTTTTATTTTTTTCAGCATTTTGGAACTCTCCTTAATCATTCCTTATTCGATAGTTTAGCGTTGTTACCCAACACCTGGCGTGGTGAAAATACTCATCATGCGGCCCTTAACTTTTATCCTATTTTTATTCCTCTTTTTGAGGCTAAGGTTTCAGGTGTTCCGCCCAAGGCGGATTGAGGATATGCTATAATGCTTACCTTCCCTGAACTTTACCCGGCACCCAGTTCATATCGGGCCAGGTGACTTCACGGGCATTGGAAAAATAGGCACCCCCGGCGCAGGGTCTGCAAAGCGCACATCCATTTTTATTCACCTGCCGGTGATCACGCACCACCTGGCC
>JAJRVC010000549.1 GCA_024277475.1 Deltaproteobacteria bacterium | reverse complement strand
TGTGATCGTGGACATAGGTGGCTATTAGGCATCCTGCAGTCTATTCTGATGGGGTTGTGGAAATACAATTGAAATTCAGAAGGTTACAGTATTTTTGAAAAAAATTGCAAATTTTTTAATCCTTATATCGGAATTTTAGTTTGAGAATAGATATGACAACGACGATGGCAAAAAACCCCAACCGGGAATCGACTCGCAGTGGGATAACTCGACAGGATTTTATGATAAAAACATGACCCACTGACCGTGATTAACCGGCAACGATCCGAAATCATACCAATTGAGCTCTTCGACGTCAAACCGGATAGTCCGAATCTGAACGCTGCACTCGCCAGACGCCGACGAGCTTTGAATCAGTGAATCTCTACAAAAATCTTGTCTTGCTTTTTCATTATCTATATGTGAAGTAGGAATCTTTGGAAGATGTCTGTTACAAATTGAGCGTTTATCACTCATTTTGGTTATATAGCTAAACTCTGATCTGTGCATAAAGGAAAACTATATAGGTTCGATCAAGGTAGCTGTCATGAATGCACTTATTGAAATCGGTTGGGCCATTATGAGAAAGATTTGCTGGCAAGATAGCCGCAATTTGGTAAAAATGGGGTCGGTTGGAATGAACCTGCAACAAATTAAATTGTTTCTGCAAACCGGCAAACAAGACGAAGAGACAGTATAAGATGATTGCCATATTTTAAAATACTACATTTCCGGAGGACATGCATCCATGAAAACAGTTGACTTTCGTTACTTATCCCAAAACGATGTAATTGATGTCGGACTGACCATGAAAGACGCTATTTCCATTGTTGAAGAGGTCTTAACCGAACATGGTCTGCAGGAGTTTGAAAATCCGCCCAAACCGGGTATCCATACCTTGCAGGGGGCTTTCATCCATGCTATGCCCGGTTTTCTTCCCCGCAAAAAGGCTGCGGGGATGAAATGGGTAAGCGGTTATTCCGATAATTTTCAATATGGCTTACCCTCAATTATGGGCCTGATCGTCCTCAATGATCCCGACACCGGTCAACCCCTTGCGGTGATGGACGGCGGATATATCACCGCTTTGCGAACAGCAGCAGTCTCTGGAGTTTCCGCCAAATATCTTGCCACCCAAGATGCTTGCGTACTTGGTATAGTGGGTACCGGGGTACAGGGACGTTATCATTTGTTGAGCCTCAAAGAAGTCCTGCCCCGGATCGAAGAGATAAAAATATTTGATACCAACGAACCCGTAATGGCGGAGTTCATGTCGGTTGCACAAGAACATTCATCCCTGAATATCACTACCTGCTCCTCGGCACGGGAGGTGATCGAAGGCGCAGATGTCATTGTTACGGTCACCGGCCATCTTGAAGATCGTGTCTATAAAGAAAAGTGGGTAAAGGGCGGTGCTTTGGTGTTACCGGTTCATACCCGTGGATGGGAACAAGCTTTGCTGCACCAGGCCGATAAATTTATTGTCGACGACTGGCAGCAATTCAACAACGCCCTGGGTGGGCGCGATGGTTACTACTCACCATTGCCCGAGTTGTATGCTGAATTGGGTGATATTGTTATAAGGAAAAAACCGGGTCGTGAGAATCCCACCGAACGTATCATCAATTTTAACTTCGGGATGGCAGTCCATGACGTTTTTATGGCAACCAAAGTTCTGGAGCGGGCCAAAGCAAAAGGAATCGGGATGATGCTTCCTTTGCTCGAATAAACAATTCTAAAAAGAATCAGCATATAAAATAATAGCCATAAAAAATACCGGTTCTAATGTTAACAAGCAAAAATGAGGTAATTGAATTGCGAGAACAATTGATTCGGGATATGGAAAAGGCCATCGAGCAAGTCCGACACTGGCCTAAAAAAGAAGTTCGGGTATTTCACCACAACGATTCCGACGGGCTCAGTTCAGGGGCGATCCTGACCCGGGCCTTTGAAAGAGCCGGTTTCGGGGTACACCGCTTCTGCCTGGAAAAACCCTATCCGGCCTTGCTGCAAAAGGTTTATGAACAGGAAGGCGAAATCATCGTCTTTGCGGATTTTGCCGGCCGGATTGCCCCGATGTTATCGGATTTGAACAAGGGGCGCAACCTGACGCTGATTCTCGACCACCACGTGGCCGAGGCCTCAACGGACCCCAAGGTCCACAATCTGGATCCCGACCTCTATGGACTCAAGGGTGACCGGGATATATCCGGGTCGACGACCTGCTACCTGTTCGCACATACCTTGGACCCCGCCAATCGCGATCTGGCCTACATTGCCGCTATCGGAGCGGTGGGGGATGAATTTTTTATCAACGGCTGTCTGGTAAGCGAAAATCGTAATGTTACGATGGAAGCCGTCAAACAGGGCAAGATGGAAATTAAAAAACAGCCGGTCGGGGAACGCTATTATCTGAATACGTCCACAGGTCAGGTCCCCTGTGATGAATTCGGTGCCTATCTGGATACTTTGGGGGCCGCCGGATATTATCAAAACGGACCGGACATGGGGGTCAAGGTCTGTCTTGGAGGCACCACTCCGCAATCCGATCGGATGCTGCAAGGATTTCAATCCATACAGGCAAAGGCATTTGAAGAAGAACTGAAACGAATCCGGACGGGAGCCCTGAAAAAGACGGAACATATTCAATGGTTTCAGGTCGAGAATCGATTCAAACCCATGGGAGTCAAAATGATCGGCGTATTCTGTGATGCCATCAAAAATTCGGAATACGTCGATCCCGATAAATACGTCGCCGGGTTTCAAATTATTCCCGATGAAATTCCGGGTTTCGGCCCCATCGGCATGAAGGATGTGAAAATATCCATGCGGGTTTCGGCCCAACTCGAGGCCGAAATCCGGGCGCAACGGGCCATGCCGCTTAATATTTTGCTGCCCGATGCCACCAATAAGCTCGGCGGTTTCTCCGACGCCTGTCACAGTCTGACGGCGGCCACCACGGTGGCCATCGGTAAGGAAGAACAACTGATAGAAGAAATGGAAAAACTATTAGGCAAATAGAATTTGTCATTGGCTATTTTATCATTGCTTGTTTATAGTGATTTGTATCTTAATTATTCAGAACAAAATATTTAAATCTCTGCGTTCTCCGCGTCTGCGGTGAAAAAAATAAAGGATAAAATCATGGGAAAAGGAACCGCGTTTGGAAAATCAATTCTAATCGGCGATCAATTTGTTTTGGAAGAAGTCCCGGCCATCGTTTCATCGATTCCGTTTGTGACCGAGTGTGTCGTGGAAAGGCTGCCGGAGGGCAGCGGATGGGTCCTGGAAGACAATCGCACCGAGGTACCGGGCTATCAAGAAAAGAAAAAACACCAGCAGGTCGACTCTATCAATCATGTGCTTGATGTGATGAAAATCGATGTTAAAAACCATCCTCTTAAAATCACCTACGGCGGATCGCTTTTGGCCGGCAGTGGTGTGGGCGCCAGTGCCGCCAGTTGTGTATCCCTGGTCCGGGCGTTGAATGATGAATTTAACCTTGGACTTTCCATCGATGAGATCAACCAGTTAGGATGGGAGGGTGAATTTGCCTACCACGGGACTCCCAGCGGCGTGGACAACACAGCCTCAACCTATGGCGGCCTGATTCTCTATCACATCAAAAACGGCGAAAAAACCTGGGAACGAATCGACTTGAAGCAACCCGTCGAAGTTGTCCTGGGCAACAGCGGCGTGACGGCCGACACATCCAAGCTGGATGCCCACACCGAGGCACAGCGTGAAAAGAATCCGGCCCTGTTCGCCAGACACCTCAAAATGATTACCGACCAGGCCTTTGAAATGAAAAAAGCCCTCGAAAGTTATGACCTGGCAACCGTGGGGAAACTCATGACGGCCAATCATGAAATTTTAATTGAAATGGATCTCTCCCATGAAATCCTGATCCGCCTGTGCAACATGGCCCTTGAGATGGGTGCCCTGGGGGCCAAGGTTACCGGCGGCGGCCGCGGCGGCTACATGAATGCACTGACCCCCGGAAAAGAACTTCAGGATAAAATTGCCTCGGCCATGGAAAAAGAAGGGTATAAAGTTATCCGGACAACTGTCGGCGGACATTGATTGGACACCGCAGGATATCTATCCCACCGTGGCGGGTTAGGTTGTTAGAAATAATAATAACCACCAATATCATGATTTAGTAACAAGGGATATCAACAGCCCATTTTTCAATGCCTTGCACTCGTTGAATCATTTTTTCCAATTGTTGCATGGCCTTTTTGGTGAGC
>JAJRVC010000548.1 GCA_024277475.1 Deltaproteobacteria bacterium | reverse complement strand
ATTTTTGCTAATGGGATCGGGCATGGCCGTCGCTGTCCTGCTCGGCATGTCCATCGGCATTCTGGGTGCATTCAAACGTTACTCGATATTTGACTATCTGGCAACCACCGGAGCCATGGTCGCCCTTTCTTGTCCCACGTTCTGGTTCGGCTTGATGGCTATTTTCATTTTCAGCCTGAAACTTGGCTGGCTGCCTTCCGGCGGTATGTACACCCTGGGCGGGGAAGAGAACATTATGGACTTAATGCGCCATATGATTTTGCCCACAATGGTCCTGGCGCTGGTATTGGTGGCCCAATGGAGTCGTTACACGCGATCAAGCTTTTTAGAGGTTATTAATCAGGATTACATCCGTACCGCCAGATCCAAAGGGTTGTCCGGAAGCAGAATTCTCTTCCGGCATGCTTATCCCAATGCCCTGGCACCGCTGATTGCCCTGGCGGGGGTTCAGTTGCCCTGGCTGTTTAGCGGGGCGCTGGTTACCGAAACCATCTTCGGGTGGCCCGGGATGGGTCGGCTTTTTGTGGACGCCCTGACGATGAAGGAATATCCGGTGTTAATGGGAATGGTGATGGTGACCGCCGCCGCGGTTATTCTCGGCAACCTTCTGGCGGACACCGTCAATGCCCTGCTTGATCCTCGTATCCGAATCGACTGAAACGGGACAAGCTGGAATTGAAGATTTATGGTATCGCTTCAGGCATCGCCTTCGGCTATGACCCGACAGGTCGCTCAGTCTTTTCTATTTAAATCGATTGTTTGACCCCGTATTTAGTCCTTGAGGCTCTCGAGGGGGCGAATTGTTTAAGATTTGGAATGCCCGACTCACCCCATTGGGTGAAAAGGCTCCATAAAAAGGAAGAAGACGGAATCCCTCTGAATAAGAGCGGGTTGGGAGTTTTTCAACCCGGAACGTTGAACCCTGAACCGCTCAACTCTGATGTGGCCGCAAAAAGGCACAAAAAGCACAAAAATAAAATTTTACACTTAATAATTTCAATAGGTTATTAGATCAAAATTCGAGAATTTTGACTTTTTACGAGATTGTCAACTCTGGAAAGTGCTATCATGGAAGTTGAAGAAATAAAAAATGACTCAATCGTAGGTGAAAAAACGGGCGAGTTTTACGAAAGCCAGATACATCGGATCTGGCGACGATTTCTGAACCACCGCCTGGCAGTGGCCGGCGGATGTGTCATCCTGGTTTTATTTCTATCAACCGTATTTGCCGCCCTTATTGTGCCGCATGATCCTCTTGATCTTGACACCAAACGGCGCTTTATTGTCCCCTTTTCCGACAGCAACTATATTCTCGGTACCGATGAGATTGGGCGCGGCACGCTTACCCGCCTTATTTACGGCGGTCGTATCAGCCTTATCGTTGGAGTTGCGGCCATGTTTGCCACCATCGTCACCGGCATGATCATTGGTCTTTTGTCAGGTTATTACGGCGGCAGGGTAGACAATATCCTGATGCGCTTTACCGACACGATGCTATGCTTTCCCCAGGTTTTCCTGCTCCTGGTTCTGGCGGCTTTCATTACGCCCACCGTAATTTCCATCGCCCTGATCATCGGATTTACCTCCTGGATGGAGGTCGCCCGGATTATCCGGGCACAGATTCAGTACATCAAGGAACAGGACTTTGTGCAGGCCAGCTACGCTCTGGGCGCTTCAGGTCCCCGGATCATGTTTCGGGAGTTGTTACCGAATGCCATGGCACCTGTTTTGGTATCCGCTACCCTGAACGTTGCCAACGCGGTGCTGATGGAATCGTACATCAGTTTTTTAGGGTACGGCATTCAACCTCCCCTTGCCAGCTGGGGAAACATGCTGACCGATGCCCAGGCTTATTTCGATTTGGCACCCTGGCTGGCGATTCTGCCGGGGGTCATGATTACGTTGACGGTGATGAGTTTCAACTTTCTCGGCGACGGTTTAAGGGACGCCCTGGACCCGCGGCTGAGGATGACTTCAGAATAGCCGACCGGGTAATGTCACCCATCGGTAAGATTAACCATCTATGCAGGAAAGGAGGAAAATCATTATGAATCATGTCAAAAAATTTAGTTGGGGGAGCAAGGGCTCAACGAAGAATTTATTTACAGCCTTTATGCTATTGGCATTTGTCGGCGGTCTATTGATCTTGGCCGGTCAGCCGGTCTGGGCAGCCAAAAAAAGCGTGATTCTCGGCATGACCCAGGAGCCGGTAAACTTCAACCCCCTGCTTTACGTCAATTCCGGCACCGAAGAAGTCCCCGAGGCCTGTATGTTCGACGCGCTTTGGGATGTCAACGAGAAGGGAGAATTCATCCCCAACCTGGCCGTAAAAGTTCCGACCCTGGAAAACGGGGGTATTTCCCAGGACGGCAAGGTATGGAAGATCGAACTCAAAAAGGGTGTCAAGTGGCATGACGGCGTACCGTTTACGGCCAAAGATGTGGAGTTCACCTATCAGACTATCATCAACCCCAAGGTGGCAATCCGCTCCCGCTCGGGATTTGATTTGATTTCGCAATTTAAAATTATCGACGACTACAATATCGAAATCCACCTATCCAAACCATTTGTGCCTTTCGCCTGGGCCTGGCAGAAAATGCATATCGTTCCGGAACATATTTTATCCAAAGAGGCCGACATTAATACGGCGCCCTTTAACACCCACCCAATCGGCACCGGCCCCTACAAGCTGGTAAAACGGGTGGCAGGAAGCCATATGGTGTATAAGCGCAATATGGATTACCACCGCGGTGCACCCGCCATCGAAACCGTTATCCATAAGTTCGTTCCCGACCAAACGGTTGCCTACACCCAGTTTACAACCGGCGAAATTGATGTTTTCGGCCTCCACGGTGTTCCGCCGGTCCGATTCGAAGAGGCCCGTAAGCTTTCCGGCAAGGACGCCCTCGAGACACCGGCACCGTGGGTGGAATTCATTTATTTTAACTGCGGCAAACCCCAGTTCCGGGAAAAAGTTGTCCGTCAGGCTCTCTACTATGCCGTCGATAAAGAAAGGTGGATCAAGGACATTTACTACGGCCTGCCGCCCCGGACGCTGTCCTATCTGCACCCCAACCATTGGGCCTACAATCAAAACCTCAAAGATCCCGGATACAACCCGGAAAAAGCGGCTGCCATGCTCGAGGCTGCCGGCTGGAAGAAAGGTGCGGATGGGATTCGGGAAAAGGATGGCGTCAAGCTAAAATTTACCATGTCTACCACCGCCGGGGCCAAGGCCCGAGAACAGGCCCAGGCCATGATCCAGGCCGACTGGAAGAAAATCGGCGTGGCCATGGAAATTAAAAACATGCCCGCCTCGGTGGTCTGGGGGGAATACACCACCAAGAGCCAGTTCGACACCTTGATGGTAGGTTGGGAACCGACGGTGGGGATGGATCCCGACTACACCGCCCGTGCCCATTCCAAACAGATTCCGGCCAAGTATGGGACCGGTTCCAACTACGTCCAGTATGAAAACCCCGAACTCGATAAACTGTTGGAAGAAGGTGTCCTTATATCCGACATGGAGAAGCGCAAAGCGGTTTATTATAGAATCCAGGAAATATTACACGAAGATGTCCCTTTTGCGCCAATTTTTGCTTACACGTTTATGTACGGCAAAAACTCAGCGCTTAAAGGCTATAAAATAAATCCTTATGTAACTGATATAACATGGAACATACAGGATTGGTCTTGGGAATAAATTTTCCGGAAGAAAATTTATATTAAGACGCACCGGAGGGTTTTAATCAGTCCTGTAAAACAGATAAAAAGGGTGGTGGCCGGAAAGCCCCCCTTTTTATCATCTTAATCAGAATAAGAGGCATATTCATGAACCACAAGACAGAAACTCTGGTCATCGGCGGCGGCGCCATCGGCATCTGTTGTGCCTATTACCTCCATGGACTTGGTAAAAACGTCACCGTGGTTGAGAAAGACGACCTATGTTCCGGCAGTTCCTATGGCAATGCCGGACTGATCGTTCCCAGTCACAGCATCCCTTTGGCGGCTCCGGGAGCAATCCTCCAGGGACTCAAATGGATGTTCAATCCGGAAAGTCCCTTATACATTAAACCCCGTTTCCAGAAAGAGTTTCTTTCATGGCTGTGGAAGTTTCGCGGTGCCTGCAGCGAGCGGCATGTGCGCCGGGCGATACCTGTTCTGCACGGTCTCAGTATCGCCAGCCTGGGTTTGTTTGAAGAACTGGCTGTGCTGGAAGGTATTGATTTTGGTTTTGAGAAAACTGGAAATCTGGAAATCTTTAATACGCATAGAAGTTTTGAGGAAGCTGTTAAAGATATGGTATTGTTGCAGGAATACGGGATTGAAAACCAAAAACTGGAAGCCGATGATTTAAAGGGATTTATGGGGGGGGTGCAAACCACCGCAGTCGGCGGTATCTTTCACCCTTGCGACGCCCACATTGTCCCCGACCAGTTCGTACACCAGTTGGCCCGCTTCATTGAAAAAAAAGGGGTTCATCTGCTCAATGCGGTGGAGGTGCTCGAATTTGAAACCTCTGATCGTAGGGTGACCACGGTTAAAACAACCCGTGGAGATATATCCGTCGGGGAAATTATATTGGCCGGCGGCTGCTGGTCAGCCGACCTTGCCCGCGAGCTGAAAATCAGACTGCTGATTGAACCCGCAAAGGGTTACAGCATAACTTTCAAACGGCCGGCGGCATGGCCTTCAATACCCTTTATGATGTCTGAGGCCAAAATCGCATTGACGCCCATGAAAGACACGATACGGTTTGCCGGTACCCTTGAGCTTGCAGGCTTCGATCTGTCGATTAACAAGCGCCGCCTGAAGGCCATCCTCAAAGCCGTACCTGCCTATTTTCCGGATATCGATCCCGGCACCCTCGAACTGATCGAAATCTGGCGCGGACTGCGGCCCTGTTCGCCGGACGACCTGCCCTATCTCGGACGACCCCGCCGATATGATAACGTCATCATTGCCGCCGGTCACGGCATGATGGGAATTTCACTGGCGCCGATAAGCGGCAAAATCGTTTCCCAGCTTTCGGCCGGTCAAACGCCGGCAATAGATTTGACTGCATTGAGAATCGAGCGTTTTGATTAAGAGTTTCGGTCTATATACAACGAATAGAAAATATAATGCTGTTTTCTGCCAAAATGGTACATTTGGGTCAATCCTGATGGGAACGGACAAGTGTCATCCATTGAATATTTGTAAGGGCAATCTGCAGGCAGCAATGGATAAAGAGGATTGTGTCTTAATAGCCCAACCCTATAAAAAATCTACTAAATCGGATACCACAATATATAGGGGGACGTACTGGTTTTCTCAGATTATGTTTTATGAAGTGCCGCAATCCTAAAATAAGGCAGGCTGTTATTTTAGGATAAGGGTACCGATTAATCCTGCTTCAAAAAAGTCATAGTACATGACGCGTCCTCCTTTAGATGTGCCATAGGTAGATGGCGGCATAAGCCCGCCAAGGACGCCATTCTTCGGATCTTTCCAATATTTGCTTCGGAGTGGGTCGTTTATCGCCCTGCTGCAAGGCCCTGATGATGCCAAGGTCGGCAGCCGGAAAAGCGTCGGGTTCGTCCAACGCCCGCATGGCGATATACTGGGCCGTCCAGTCCCCGATACCTGGAATCCGGGTCAGCTGTTTGATGAAGTTTTCGAGGGACCCTTTCACAAGCAAAGATATTTCTCCACAAGCCACGGCCCGAGCAAGTACCTTGATTGTCTCCACCCTCTTTGCGGGCATGCCGATGGGTCCCAGTTCGGATGCGTTCAACTCCCGGGCGGTTGGGAAAAAATGGGTCAGCCCCGGCTGGTCGGCGGGTTCGAATCGCGGTCCGGCTTTTGCGGCGATCCGGCCGATGACGGTACGGGCGCCCTTAACGGAGATCTGCTGGCCCACCACAGCCCTGACGGCAACTTCAAATGGGTCCCAGGCGCCGGGCAATCTAAGGCCGGGCTGCTTGCGAACGACTTCTTTCAGCACCGGGTCTGCGGCAAAGACCTTATGAACGGCCAGCATATTTGCATCCAGATCGAACATGCGGCGTACCCGCTCCACCAGTGGCATCAGGTCGCGGCTGTCCGACAAGGCGGTTTTCAGTAACAAGGTATTACCTTTGTCGGCATGGGCCACGGAAATCGTGCCACTGGTCTCGTTTATTCGGATGGTGCGATGGTAGACACCATTTTCGACGGATTCCACGCCGGGGATGGCCCGTGATTGAAAAAAACCAAGCATGCCTTGCCAATCGAAAGGCGGGCGGTAGGACAGAGTCAGCTTACACCGAAAAAGCGTCTTCCCGCCGATCCTGTTGCTTTTGATCGGAGGACGAAAGGCCGATGGGGTCTTACCATATATTTTTTTGAAAGCGACGCTGAATCGCCGGATACTGCCGAAACCGGATGCAAAAGCGATTTGAGAAATGGGCAGTTGTGTTTCGCTGAGGAGTTTTTTGGCAAACAGGATGTTTTGAGTAGTTGCCAAAGCTATAGGCGATACGCCGACGTGGGTTTGAAACAACCGCCGTAAGTGGCGGCCGCCCACCCCCAGTTTCAAGGCCAGATTCTCAAGGTTGCCTTCATTCAAGGCGCCTTGACGGATCAGCAGCATGGCCCGGGAAACCGTGGCCGAGGTACCGTTCCAGGCCGGACTGCCCGGTGATGACTCGGGTCGGCATCGTAAGCATGGGCGCAACCCGGCTTCCGCCGCTGCAGCCGCCGTTGGAAAGTAGACAATGTTCTCCGTCTTTGCCGCACGTGCTGGACAGATGGGCCGGCAATAGATGCCGGTACTCAAAACACCGATGAAAAACAGGCCGTCAAATTGTGGGTCTTTTGCCAACAGCGCCTTGTCGCAAATGTGTTTTTTCAATTTCATGTCCGTGTCCTCTGCCGTTGCATGATAGCGATCCTCCCAGGATGCACTCTTCCTGTTTTTTGCACGAGCCATTTTTTGTCGACTCCCTTAATTGGGTAGTTTTTGAGAAAAACCGGTCGATTAAGACCGTTACAGAGACATTCTTAAGGCATTTTACTGGCAATGTCAATTACTTAGCGTGGCCCCCAGGCACCACATTGGGCGGTTATAAATCATGGGGAAAAGGAAGAAAGGTCGAATTAAAATTTTCCAAAACCGGTGAGCCAAACATTGAAAAAACATACGCCACACATTTTGTCAAAAAGAGCAGCGTGGCATAACCAATAGCTGAACCTGACCGGAAAAGCTATGCGGTTTTACGTAAATGTAGTTGCAAGCTCGAAAGTTCGGTGGCCGGTAGGTTAGCCGGCTCAAGACGTTCGACGTAGAATAAACCCATACTGGGGATCTCACCTCCCCGAATATAAAAATGTGTATTTCCACGGTAAAAATGCTTGATAGCGGTATAACTAAAATTATACTATGCTTGCATGAAAACAGCAATATCCATTCCGGACGACATATTTGTATCGGCAGACCATTTGGCGAAACGGCTGAATATGTCTCGTAGCGAGCTCTATGCACGTGCCATACAACAGTATATAGCCGAGTGCCGTCTTGTCGGGGTGAAAGAGAAACTGGACCAAGTGTATGCGTCTGAAAACGTATCTGTTGATCCGGCTGTACTGAATGCGCAAGCAATATCCATTCCCATGGAGGAATGGTAATGCAACGCGGGGATATCTGGTGGGCCACACTTCGACTGCCGACTGGTTCTGAACCAGGCTACAGACGCCCCGTACTCATCATTCAAAGCGACGATTTAAACAAGAGTCGGATCAACACGGTTGTCGCTGCTATGCTGACCTCCAATCTCCGCCTTAAGGTTACCCCCGGTAACGTGTTCCTGGCAAAACGGAGCACCAAGCTTCCAAAGGATTCGGTTGCCAATGTTTCCCAGGTTGTCACCTTGGACAAATCGTTCTTGACGAAACGTATCAGTAGGCTTTCTACAAACAAGATGAAGCATGTGGACGATGGTCTCCGTCTCGTGCTCAATTTGTAGGAAATGCCGTTGAGAAAGGCTAATTCAGCCGACACAAAAAACCGTGCGGCTGGTTATGCTGCAGAATTCACACTTGACAAAACGCACGCTATGACGTACTGTCAGTTAATGTGTAATCAAAAACTTATCATTTGAGGTCATCATGCCAACCTTAACAGCCACTGAGGCAAGGTCAAAACTTTATCGGCTCATTGATGAAGCCGCGTCGTCTCATGAGCCAATTGTCATAACGGGTAAACGCGGCAATGCCGTGCTTATTTCAGAGGATGATTGGCGATCTATACAGGAAACCATTTACTTGCTGAATATCCCCGGTATGCGGGAAACAATCCGGGAAGGATTAGCCACCCCAATCGAAGAATGCGCTGAGAATCTTGACTGGTGATGTGGAGCATCGTTTTCACCAAACAGGCTCAAAAAGATGCCAAAAGGTTAGCTGCTACCGGATTGCGATTAAAAGCTGAAAAGCTGCTGGATATCCTTTGTGAAAATCCTTATAAGACTCCACCTACTTTTGAGAAACTAATAGGCGATTTAACTGGAGCTTATTCCCGGCGTATTAATATACAAGATCGTTTGGTTTACCAAATATTAGATGATAACAAAGTTGTCAAAATTATTCGCATGTGGACCCATTATGAATATCTGGGCATAACCAATCAGTTGAGCTGACGGCGTGTAGATCCGGGGTTTTCGTTTAAGGCAGTGCAAATTCGCAATTCATCAGGGCCGCAGCTCACTTCTACGTTCGCCAGTCAAATAGTGTTCAAGGATTAATAAAATGGACTACGATAAAGAAAAAGTTGATGAATACACTTTGGCCCTTCTATATTTAGTCACCCATGAAAAACAAGAAGGTTTTGGAGCACGGGCGTGGAAGGGTTTTGATTGGGAGACAATGAACCGTCTTCATGAAAAAGGCCTTATTACGAATCCAGTAGGCAAAGCGAAATCCGCGCGCATGACAGAGCAAGGATTTAAAAAGTCAGAGAATCTTTTTAAAAAATATTTTATAAAAAATTAGGTCGCCTTGGCGAACCAATCGCTTAACCTGACCGGTATATATCAGAAAGAACGCAAGGACGCCGGCCCAAAACGGGAAAAAGTGAAAATAATTTTGGTGGGGTGGGATTTTACCATAGAATTGGTCGAAAATTGATGAATTTTCAGCCTGCTGGACTTGTTAAATTATCTCATACTGCGGATCTTTGCAAACAACTGCGCTAAAATGGTTGCCCATATTGCGGCGGCCCCCTACATCAATCCTACTACGAACGTAAACCACGAGGTGGTTCTGAGAACATCCCCGAATCGAATTTTGAATGTGAAATAATGAAGAAATAGATATGTTTATTCAGGATTTGACAAGAGCTGCCCATAGGATATTATGAATTTAATAATTTCAATGATTCGTACATGCAATAAAGGACTTAAAGGAAAAAAGGTGTCTTCATGCCCCTGGTAAAAATCAAGCGACATTACCAAATCACGCTCCCGCAAAGCCTTCGGAAATGATTCAACCTGGATGTAGGAGACTATATGGAAGAAGATATCTATGTTCTAAGAAAACTTGGCGCTCACGATATTTAAAAAAATCCTTAATTGTTTTCCAAACCACAAACTATTGCTGTTTTCTGCCAAAATGGTACATTTGGGTCAATCCTGATGGGAACGGACAAGTGTCATCCATTGAATATTTGTAAGGGCAATCTGCAGGCAGCAATGGATAAAGAGGATTGTGGACTGGTAGCTGATAATCTAACCCGATTCAATTGTATTCGTAAACTACTATATGTTGTGGTATTCGAAACGCAAGATTTTTTAAAATGATTATTGATTTTGTTACATAACCCCAACCAGAGTAGATTTTCTTGCTTGTTCTAATCAATTTTCAGCAGAGATCAAATTTGACGGTTCCGTCTTATTTGCATATTACAAGGAAAAAAAATTTTTTAAATTTTCGATTACAGTAATCGATGCCTCCTCATTTTCGGGCAAATAAGCTAGTGGATCATTGAGATGCACGTCGGTATCCAACATGCCCTCAAGGGTTGCATTCAGACATAAGGCTGCATAGCTGACCGCATAGCCCCCTTCCTGGACGACCAACAATTTACCGTCCGCATATTGATCGGTAATCTCGCGAGCCTTTCTCCCCAGGTATCTGAATCCCTCCATGGTTACTAATTGACGACCGTTTGGATCGAACTGGGAGGCATCTTGCCCGCAGGCGATGATCAAAAGGTCCGGCCGAAATGATCTGATTTTGGGTGTTACCAATTGATCCATCACCTGGCAGTAACCTGAATCGCCAGTACCCATGGGAAGCGGTAAATTCATATTGAACCCGTGTCCGGGCCCCTTTCCCAATTCCTCAGCTTTCCCAGTTTGAGGGTGCGACGAACCCCAGGGGCCGTGATCCATATGGATGGAGATCGTCAATACATCGGATCGGTCGTAAAAAGCTTCTTGGGTGCCATTGCCGTGATGGACATCCCAATCAATAACGGCCACCCTGCTGGCACCATTTTGCAAAGCGAATTCCGCCGCAATGCCAGCGTTGTTGAAAATACAGTAACCATCCATCTGATCAGGGGCGGCATGGTGCCCGGGGGGGCGTACAAGCGCATAGGAGATGGAACCAGGGGATTTGATAGCGAAGTACACGGCTTCCAGTGTCGTGCCCACGGCCGCAAGACACGCCTGGTAGGAACCGGGAGAAAATACGGTTGTTTCGGTAAATCGCCGGTTGCCCGATTTCTCGAATGCTTTTATTTTTTTTATGTAGTCTGCGCTATGTACCAGTTCCAGCTCTTTTTCGCTGCAATGACGTCCATGGCGCCAGGTTATCGATTTCGCCAGAGGACCTCGTTTCAAAATAGAGAGCATATTGACAATCCTGTTCGGCCCCTCAGGGTGCTTCTCTTGAATTGCAAGTAAGTCCGACGGTCGACCTTCAAAAACACCCCGACCAGTATCGTGAAGCAAAACATCGGTATGCCAAAACACATGAAGCTCGTGATCCATTATTGCGCACCTTATCTGACACCTATGTCCATAAACAAAATCAATTCATACCGATAATATCCACAGGTGATTCTGACAGAACCCTGACGCGATCCTGCTCCCAAATTAGGGTATCAATCAACGTTGTGTTAAAAAAGCTCTCAAAGTTGGTCACCATATGAACCTCAAAAGCACGATCCAGATAGAGCTCATCGTTAATATCGAAGAAAAACTCACCCACCCAGTCCGGAGGAAACGATAGCCCCAGCTCGTAGCCCAGGGCCCAGCCTTCGGAATCCAGCAGCCCAACTTTTTTGTAGTATTTTTTTATCCGACTGTAGAATTCCCCGACAGCCATACCGCCATGGACCTCGTCCTGAATGAATTTGAAAACACCCCCCGCCTTTTTGTATCGGTCTTTAAGCCTTTCAGGAGTGTCCCCAACATAATACCCTCGACAAACATTTCCATGATAGCCGTTAATCACCCCGCAAATATCAGCCGATAAATGTTCACCCTTTTGAATATTTTTACGTGTTGCCTGGAGATGCCCCGCGCTTATTGCCACGCCATCAATAACCGGAGCGGTGGTAAATATTGGGATCAATGCTTGATGCTCTCCGCCCGCGGCCATCATGGCCGCTAAAACCTTACCGTATAACTCCAGCTCGGTCATCCCGGGGTGCAGATTCTCGATAATGGCCTGGTGCCCGATATCGGCAACTTTGACTGCCTCTTCAAAATATTGGATTTCCTGGGAAGATTTGATCCTTCTCGCTGTTCTCAAAATCCCGGTGCCGTCAACAACATCACAACCATTGGCACGAAATGCTTTTTCCATCATTTCGCTCACCGCCCGGTTGGGGATGTAGCTCCAAAATTCCATGCCGACGGTCCCATTGAGCCACCCCTCCTTGCGAAGCTCATCAATAATAAACTCAAGATTGGGCCCTCCCTCCCGTGTTGAAAAAAAACGATTATCCTTTGAGGTCGAAGTTCGATATAAAACGGGTTCTTCTGTCGGCTGATCAAAATGAATGAACCGCTCATGATCAACATGAATGGCCGTTCCATACATTTGTGGATACCTTCGTGGGCTGTTTGCCTTGTACCAGCTGGTCATGTAGCCATGAATATAGCAGATTGCTTCCGGGGTGGTGACATAGAGCAAATCAATATTTTTATTGGCCATCAACTCCCGGATGCGCGATAAACGCGCCGCGTATTCCTTCACCGAGAATGGATATTCAACTTCCCCTATCGTTGCTGGATCAAATAGACCCATGGTTACTTTTTTAGCTGGCATATTTCTCTCCCAAATTTTCCATAATCCGTTATGATTAATGTGAATTTGTTTTGCGTCCATGTAATTTTAAAAAAGGCTTAGCTATCGGGCAAGAGCAAAATCGAATTTCTGCTATTGCCCCTCATGGCCAAACTATCTAAGAATTAAACCACCATCTTTCAGATATCCGAAGCCCATCAAATTCATAAAATGGTGAAACTTTACCATGACTGAGCTTATCAGTGGCAGCGTGAAGATCGCTAACAAATACTGGTGCTATTGTGCCTCCTTCATCTCTAACAATCTTCTGCATTTCTACATACATATCACGACGTTTTGCCTCGTTGTCGTGTGTCACGCTTTTTGAGACTGTCACGTCATGTTTCAAGAGATGTTTTGAATATCATGTGATATCGGTGGCTTAGCTTATTATGTCTTGTTTTAAGAAAGACAGAT
>JAJRVC010000547.1 GCA_024277475.1 Deltaproteobacteria bacterium | reverse complement strand
TCCCTGAACTTTACCCGGCACCCAGTTCATATCGGGCCAGGTGACTTCACGGGCATTGGAAAAATAGGCACCCCCGGCGCAGGGTCTGCAAAGCGCACATCCATTTTTATTCACCTGCCGGTGATCACGCACCACCTGGCCACAAAGACTGCAGGTCACCTTGAGGCGGGTAGGGCCGGGCAGGTCATATTCGCTGATGGCAACTTCCACCTGCTGCACCCGGAATAAAACGCTGTCCGGCATTCGCTTGTACGCTTCCAGTTGTTGAGGATATTTGTCCGTTATTTCCGGAGCATAAGCCGGTGCAAGACTGCGTGCCTCTTCGGTGGATATTACCCGAAAGGCCTGGTTGGTCTCCAGATTCACAAAAGTGGCCGCCATGATGCCGTAGTCCATAAATTTAAGCGAGCGACGTCCCAGTTTGACACCGGTCACATGAGCGACCGCATCGGCCGTGCAGCGGTCCATCTCCACATACACAATTAGCTGTTTGATCTGCTCGCGACGGGTGGGCTCATCCAAACCGATGAGTTTGCAGCCTACCATGGCCATGCGCACCCCCACCACCTGTCCCGGGCAAAGATGCCCGTGGGCAACAGCTGAACTTTTTAAAAGTACTTCAAAATTTTGCATGATTTCCGATTTATGTTTGGAATGTAGGTTGGCCACCATGTCGACCTAAATCAGGTGGCACAGTGACCAACCCTACGATTTTCCTTATTTTTCGCATTCCGCATTCCAACTTCCCGCCGGGGCGTAGGCCCCGCCCCTATGGGCCGGAGGCCGAATCTCTATTGCCCTTATGTTAATAAAAACATAACAGATCATAAAAAAAATTACAAATGATCTATGAACTTTTTTAAAAAATAGTTTTATGGAAACTGTAACGCAATAATTATATCTGAACTGTAATTTTTTTAGGGTCGTTTTTTTACCAAGGTGAAATAAAATGTCGTCGATACGCCTTTGACGCTTTCCGCCCAAATTTTACCGTTATGGGCTTCGACGATTGCCTTGCAGATGGCCAGGCCCAGGCCGGTGCCTTCAGGCTTGCCGATACCTGCCGAGGGAACGGTGGAAAATTTATCGAAAATGGTTTTGAGATTTTCTTTTGAAATACCGATCCCGCGGTCTTTGACGGACACCGTTGCATAGGTGGAGTCTTCTTTAATTTTTATAATAATTTTGGTTTGTGGATCGGAAAATTTGATGGCATTTTCAATCAGGTTGACCAATACCTGCTCGATTCTTTCCAGATCCATTTCTACCAGGACGGCAGCGGGATTTTCAAAGCTTATTGATATGCTTTTATCTGTGGACAGGGGACTTATGATCTCCACGACCTCCTCGATCAATACGCTCAAATCCACCTGATCAAAAGACCACTCGATTTTTTTGCCCTCGATCTTGGTGAAATCAAACAGGTCTGAAACCAGATGAATCAGCCGGGCCAGGTTTTTGTCGATGATCCCAAGATAATTGCGGTTATCTTCTTTTTTAACCGTGCGGTTGAGATAATCAATACCTCCGCGTATAACCGTCAGGGGGGTCCGCAGCTCGTGGGACATATTGGCAAGGAAATCGGATTTCAGCTTATCCAGGGTTTGCAGCTCGCGGTTGGCATCCGATAGCTCTTTGGTTGCCAGGCTGATCCTTTCTTGCAGGTGTTCGCGTCCTTTTGATAAACTTTGTGCCATGGTATTAAACCTGTTCCCCAGCTTTTCAAACTCATCGCCGGTACTGATCTTTACTCTTGCGTCCAGGTTTCCCTTGCCTATTTCATCCGTCATGTCTTCCAGTTTTTTCAGCGGCTTGATTACAAACCGCCGCATCAGGAAAAACAAGGTGAAAATCGAAATAAAGATTAGACCGGTTCCGGCTAGCGCCAGCTTCAGGTGGTTTTTCCTGGTGACGGACAGCAATTTATCCACAGGCAGAAATACGCTCAGCCCGCCCCTGATAACGTTGACCGAATCCCCCTCCCGATGATGGCATTCCAGACATCGTCGTTCCAAATAGAGTGGTACCATATATTGAAAATAACGCGACCCGTTCCGGTTAGCGAATCTGAAGGTTTCATTAATTTTTTTATTCTGAAATAATTTTAGGGCGTCTCTTTCAAAATGGGTCGGCTTGTTTTCCGGATTCAGCGGATTTAAGCTGGCCAATCGAAAACGGTATAAGTCCTGGCGGGTTGAATACTGAGACAGTTTTCGGGTTACCATTGAAGGCGTAAAACGCTGATATGATCCCCGGGCTGTTTCCAGCTTATCGTCAAAAAAACAGGTGATATCCTTAGCCCCCCGGCTTTTCAAATCTACAAACACGCCACCGCTGTCGGTGATCCACTGGCGGGTTAAAATAATCTGCCTGGATAAAATTCTGGCCTGATTGACCACCTGATCAATGGATTGCTTTTCATTTTGAAAACCGGCCCAGGTGAATATAATTCCGAGTGAAGGAAAAATGATCAGCACAATGCAAAGAAAAAATTTCCACTGGAGTGAAATATGAAATCTTTTCACGACGAGTCTCCTGGGGGGTCGGAAAGAGAATATAACCTGAATGGATTTTGAAAGGTCGACCCAAACCGGGTCCGCCGAAGGCGGAGAATTGACAATTGAATATTTAAAAATGCCGGTCTTTCTAATACCTGCTAATACCTGATTTTAAACAGTGCGTCAATCCCAGATAAATTATGATGATAAAATTATGATGATAAATTATGATGATAAAATTGCGATGATAAAATTGCGATCTTACAGGGTGAACAATAAAAAAATTGTAAGAAATGTGTAAAATGTGTAACGATCTTGTTACGCTGCCGGATATCCCTTGCAACCAAAAGCAAGTAATGCCAAGGTGGAATATATTTCGTTTCACCCACAGGGGAAATGTTGAAAAATTTTGTACCTATGCTTATGCCGAATGTTGTTAAAGCATCCAAATATCGCATCCTCGTGGTCGACGACGATAAAGATATCGTGCAGACCATAAAGGGGAATCTCGAGCTGGACGGCTATGAGGTACTGGCGGCATTTGATGGACGCACAGGCCTGCATATTGCCAAGACCACAAGACCCGATTTGATAATCCTCGATCTGAATCTGCCGGACATCGACGGTATTAAGGCCTGCCAGATATTGCGGCGTGAATTTGATTTTCCCATCATCATGCTGACCGCAAGGGACGGCGTTGCGGACAAAGTGCTGGGGCTGGAATGCGGTGCCGATGACTACATCGTCAAACCTTTCAACTTTTTAGAGCTTTCAGCCAGGATCAAATCCATTTTCAAACGGCTTGAAAGAAGCCTGGTAAACGATCAGTATGACTTCAAGAATCTGTCCATCAATTTTAAGTCCCGAGACATCAAAATACACGGCGAAAGTGTGAAACTGACCAGGACCGAATTTGAGCTGCTGTCCCTGTTTGTTTCCTATCCCGGTGAAGTGCTTTCGCGCGAATTCATTCAGCAGCAAATCTGGCGCGACTCCCAATTGTATCAGACCAGCCGCGCTGTCGACGTGCACGTGCAGCGTCTCAGAAAGAAGATTGAAGCGCAAGTTGAAAACCCGGAATATATTCTTACGGTGGCAGGTGTCGGATATCGGTTTCAAGCGGGTTGATTTCTTGATGCTGGATCCGGTAGGCGCACGGCTTAAGGGATTGGGTGCAAGGTTGAAGGTAGATGGTAGAAAGTGAGAGGCTTTAGGGGTAGATAGAGTAAATCTCGTATGAAATTCAGCCTAAGATAATTTAATTGTAGAAATTCCGAGACGTTTAATTATGGATGACTTCCTGGGCCTGTAAATTTTTAGGAGACAATCGGTGAAATCAACCTACAAATCACATGTTGTACGTATTGTGCTGGGCCTGGTGATCTTTGCCGTGGTTGGCGGGATCGGCAAATATCTTTTGACGCCGAAATCATTCGGCAAGTACGGTCACTATCGCGCGGATACGATTGAGGAAGAGGCCGGCCGGGAAATACGTTACTGGACCAACGCTTCCTGTTTTCCGTGCCATAAGTACGAAGCCAATATCCATCTGAAAGGGCGCCACAAAACCATTTCCTGTGAATTCTGTCACGGTCCTTATGCCGATCATATCAAGGACGGTAAAAAGGTGGGTACCTTGCCGGTGAAAAGAGGTAAAGAAATAAAGGTATTATGTTTGCGTTGCCACAACAGGGCCATACAGGCCCGGCCCAAAGAGGTCATCAAAACGGTGGCCATGCCGGAGCATCTTGAGAGCCAGAAAGTCAAAGTAACCCATATTTGCAACCAGTGCCATAATCAACATGCACCGCTGGACTATATCAATCGGGCCAAAGAGATCGTTGGTATGCAGGAGAAGAGCTAATGGACAGCATAAAATCCGAACTGGACAAGGATCGGCGTCAATTTATTAAAAAGGTCCTTAAGGGAACCATATCCGGCTCGTTGCTCCTGGTAATCACGGCCGGAGCCGATGTCATGAAGATACCCGAGCAGATCGCCGGTATCCGCGAAAAGGATTGGGATATTTACAAACAAAATTTTGCCTTCATCGTTGACATCACCCTTTGTATCGGTTGCGGCTCTTGCTGTGTGGCCGACAAGCGCGAATACAATGTCCCCGACGGCAATTACCGGACCTGGGTGGAGCGCTATCTTAAAGACATTGATGATGAGGTCTATGTGGATTCGCCCGATGGCGGTCTGGAAGGCTATCAAGAGCCCCGCAAAGACCTGAACAAGCCGATCCGAGACACGTTTTTTGTGCCTAAACTCTGTAACATGTGCAAGGATCCTTCCTGCGTCCAGGTTTGTCCGGTGGGGGCCACTTTCCGGTCACCGGACGGCTTTGTCCTCATCGATCAAAAACGCTGCATCGGCTGTGCTTACTGCATCCAGGGTTGTCCATACTCGGTGCGCTTTCTCAATCCGGTGACCCATACGGCCGACAAGTGCACCTGGTGCTATCATCGAGTCCGCAAGGGACTGCTGCCCGCCTGCGTTAATGTATGTCCCACCGGCGCTCGCAAATTCGGCGATTTGAATGACAGGGAGTCCGAAGTTTCCAAGATTCTGCGCGGCCACGGGGTCCTGACGGTTTTAAAAAAAGATATGGGTAATTACCCCGCGCTTTATTATAAGGGCCTTCGAAGGGAGGTGGTCTGATGGATGCAGCCAACTTTGTATTTCCCAATGACCTGCATGTACACTGGAGCATGATGATCGCACTTTATCCCTATATTACCGGGATCGTGGCCGGGGCCTTCATCGTCTCCTCATTGTACCACGTATTCAAGGTCGAGGCTTTAAAACCGATTTCACGCTTTTCGCTGCTTTTCGCCCTGGCTTTCCTGGCCTTCGCCACTTTACCGCTGCTGATGCACCTCGGCCGTCCGGAGAGAAACTTCAACATTATGCTGACACCCAACCCCTCTTCGGCCATGGCCGGCTTCGGCTATATTTATACCCTTTACGGCATCGTTTTGCTGCTTGAAATCCTGTTTATTTACCGCCCCACCCTGGTAAAGCTTAAAGAACAATCACAGGGCCTGATGAAACTCATCTACCGGGCGCTTACCTTTGACAGCGATAATCTCTCGCCCAAATCCCTGGAACTGGATCACAAAATCATCAAATTTCTGGCGGCTATCGGCATTCCCATGGCGTCCGTGCTGCACGGCTATGTGGGCTTTATTTTCGGCGGCGTCAAGGCCAATCCCATCTGGTCCACACCGCTGATGCCGGTCATTTTCCTGCTGTCCGCCTGCGTTTCAGGTATTGCCGGTATTATTTTCGTCTATAGCCTGATCAAAAAAATAAGGAAAAAGCCCGTTGATATGGCCTGTCTGCGGACTTGTACCAACTATCTGGCAGGGTTTTTTATCATTGATTTTTCTTTTGAGATGCTGGAAATCTTTTCCCATTCCTACCTGCGAACCTGGTACCATCACTCGGTGGAAGGACTGCTGTGGGGGCCTCTTTTTAATTCCTTCTGGGTCTGGCAGGTCGGTATACTATCCGTCATCCCGGTGTTTTTGCTCGGCTGGCTGTGCCTGACCAAAGTCAAGGACTCCATATACCGCATTATGGCCCCTTTGGTGGGTCTGCTGCTCCTGGTGCAGGTAATGTTCATGCGCTGGAATGTGGTTATCGGCGGCCAGTTAATGTCAAAAAGTCACCGCGGCTATACCGAGTTTCACCCGGAATGGTTCGACAAGGAGGGCATCATGATGGTCTTGATTTTGATGTCCCTGCCTTTGATCCTGCTGTTCATCCTCAGCAAAATCTTCCCTTTCTGGCTGGAAGATGAAGTAGAGGTCCAGGGTTCAAGGTTCGGGGCTCAAGATTCAGGACTGCGGCTGCCGAAGCGGCCGGATTGATCGGAAAAGAGACTTTAGCCTTAAGGAGCCTTATACGAAAGTTCAGAACCTTTGAACCTTTAATCTACAATCAAAACCGGAAGGGAGGTGGTGAAAAGTAAGTGTTTGACCGGATGTGTTTCCACAAGGCAGAAATAGCGGGCGATTGATTGCCATATTGCCGGTTGCTGTGCCTCAATAATTTTACCGCGTCAAAAAATTCAGAAGGAGGAGATACGATGTATTTGTTAAGATCGGCATTCATGGTGCTTATCTTGGGAATTTTTACAGTCGGGACTGCCCTGGCGACGACCCCGGCATCTTTTGATGTGAAAAATCCCAAAAACCAGGAAATGAATAAAAAGTGCATCATGTGTAATTTAAAAGAGAACAAGTCTCTGGTACTGCAATGGGAGAATTCACCCCATGCGGCCGCCAAAGAAGGTCAGATTGCCTGTTACACCTGCCATGCGGCGGAAAAAGACGATGAGTTGGGCTACATGCACGAAGGCGCGTTCATCAAGGCCATTCTGTCGCCCAATGACTGCGGAAAATGCCACGAACCCGAGGCCAAGCAAATGGCGCCGTCCCATCATGCCACTGCTGGTGAGATTATGGCCTCCCTGGACAACATGCTGGCCGAGGTGGTCGGCGGTATGCCCACCAACAAGGCCAACATGGCCAGTGGCTGCTGGCAGTGCCACGGTTCGGTGCTCGCGCTCAAACGCGACAAGGACGGTAATATTCTGCGCAGCAAGACAGATGCGCCCCAGCTGGACTACAACACCTGGCCCAACACCGGCATCGGCCGCATCAATCCGGATGGTTCCAAAGGCGTCTGTATTGCTTGTCACTCCAAGCATTCCTTCAGGGCCAGCGTGGCCAGGCAACCTGAAAATTGCGGCAAGTGTCATCTGGGTCCCGACCATCCCCAGAAAGAGATCTATGAAGAGTCCAAACACGGCATCGCTTTTTACTCCGCGCAGATAGGCGGAGGCCGTAATGCCATGAATGTCACCAAAGACGGCAAATGGGTCCTGGGTGATGATTATTATACCGCCCCCACCTGCTCCACCTGCCATATGGGTTCGTTTATAAAATCCAACGGCTCCGTGGCTCCCAACAGCCACAACGTCGGTGACCGCATCTCCTGGAATCTGCGCGCGCCGGTCTCGAGCAAACTGAACCGGGTAACCTTCACGGATGGTACGGTTACCGACATCACCGGCGAAATGCCGCCGCGCCCCGGCCAGAAGGCCAAGTACAAAACCTATGTCAGAGAGGAAAATAAGCTGAAAAAGATGATCACTGAAAAAACCATCGACAGTGTGATCACCTGGAAACAGCGCCGCAAGAGCATGCAGGAAATGTGCAAGTCCTGCCACGGGATCAACCAGATCGAGGATTTTTACAGGCAGTTTGATGACCTGGTCAACCTTTACAATGAGAAGTTCGCCAAGCCCGGCAAAAAAATTGTCGATATGCTGAAAAAAGACGGCATCTGGCAAAATACCGGCTTTCAGTATAAAGTCGGGTACACCTGGTTTGAGATCTGGCATCATGAAGGTCGCCGAGCCAGGATGGCGGTGGCCATGAATGCCCCGGACTATACGCATTGGCACGGTATGTACGAAATTTCCCGCAATTTTTATCAGGAATTTTTACCCGAGGTGCAGGAGATGGCGGATCACGCCGGTCAAGGTGATAAATACAAGAAGATCATCCAGGAACTCCTGGACAAGCCTGAAAACCTGTGGATTCGTACCGGCGGCAGTGCCGAAACCATGAAACTCATCGAGGAAGAGCAGAAAATGCGATACAATCAGTAATCGTTTACATCGCTGCTGCTTTTCATTGCTGCAAGTGAAACAACCAATTCCGGCGGGGGTGGTAATATTGCCCCTGCCGGATGTTTTATAAGCTATTCTTTCAAATTTCTTAATATTTCACCGCAAAACGCGAAGGACGCAGAGATGTTTTTCTTATTCTTGCCTTTGCGTTCTTTGCGCCTTTGCGGTGAAATAAATAGATATCAATAAAAATCCAGATACTTATTTAACCGCACAACTTGATATTTTGTAGAGTAAGGGAGATGGAATCTATAAACTCCACCAAAAAGGCTATTGGTTTTTAATATGACTGTCCAAGAGCAGGCCGGATATTTCACCTTGATTCTCAGGGAAAAATTGAAAATTAGGTATCAATTTACGGTGGTTATTAT
>JAJRVC010000546.1 GCA_024277475.1 Deltaproteobacteria bacterium | reverse complement strand
CATCAAAAAAACGTTTAGTTTCTTGAAAAATGCATCACTAGGTGATATAGTTTTGACATGAAAGATTTAATGACAAAACATTTTTCCAAATGGGTGGCAAAGCAGAAGATATCCAAAGATGCGCTAGTCAACACTTTAAAGGAGTTTAAATCTGGCAATTATGATGCAAATCTTGGAGGGCATATCTATAAAAAGAGAATTGGATTTAGAGGAAAAGGAAAAAGTGGTAGTGGCAGAACAATAATCTGTTATCAGAAAGGAAACGTAGCCGTTTTTCTTTATGGATTCGCAAAAAATGAAAAATCTAATTTGACGAAAAAAGAGTTGATTGTGTTTAAAGAAATGTCCAAAGTCATCTTAGGCTTTTCACAAGAAAAAGTTAAGGTGGCAATTGAAAAGGGTGATTTTATAGAGGTGAAATCATGAGAAAAACAATAGTTGAATCAATAACAAGTACTATTAGGGATTTAAACAAAAGTGGTTTAGTCGATGATATTACAATGAAAAACATTGAACAGCTTTGCATCCCAGAGGTCAAGGAATATAGCCCAAGAAAAATTGCTTCAATAAGGAAAAAGTTGAGTCTTAGCCAAGCGGCTCTGGCTAGCATTTTTAATATTAGTCTTTCTACAGTTCAAAAGTGGGAACAAGGTTATAAAAAACCTGCTGGGGCGTCAAAAAAACTTTTGGACATAATAGAAAGAAAAGGATTAGATGCGCTTATTTAGGGTGGATTTTCGTGTACCTTTAAAGGTATCATCTGTGTGGATATGCCTGATATTATTAAAAAAAGATGGTATAACAAATCAATTCACTTGACCCTCGGGCACGGGCGTTTTCCTGAGTTTGCCCCAATATTGTGCCACGCATAAAGTTGGTTTTTAAATCGAAGGCGGGCAAGTGATCTCAAACGTTAAGTCCTCAAAATACCACTATGAATTTTAATCAAATGTTACAGTTCACCCTAAAGCACCTACCGACTATGGAACATATTATAAAATTGATTGATGTAATTATTTGGCCTAGTCTTGTGTTCATTGTACTTTTATTGTTACGTGACCCGATTAAAGCTTTATTGCCTCTAGTCGAGGACATCTCCTATAAAGATTTTAAAATAAAATTCCGCAAAGGGTTAGATCAAACTAAAGAAGAACTAACTCAAGCAGGAATAGAACTTCCGGCGGAAACAAAGGATACGTCCAAAAGTTACAAGTTAATTGAAGCCTCACCATGTTGCTTCTCACATTAATTGCACTTAATTTTCCTAATTATTTTGATACTGTTCTCTGATTATTTTGTTCGACCTCCCTCCCGTATTTTTCATCCGACAAGGAGGTCGTGGTCAGTCAAAGTCAGTTGTGCTTAAAAAGGGTTTTCCGTTTGTTGACAATGAGGGCTGAATTCTGAGATATCTTCATCTTCCGGTGTGATTTTCCGACAATATTCATCGATTAGACTCTGCATCTCTCCGGCGAGATTGATCAGTTCATACAGAAATTGGATATGGTCTTCCGGTTTCATATTTTCCTCCTTGGATTAGAGTAATTCCGAGTCCGCCAGCCTGACATGTTCAGCTGTGACGGATTGAGATTTTTCGGCAGCAGCGGCAATAAGCGCCCCTCTTGCCAGGTGATTGGCCTTGCGGAACAGGCCGCCCGCCCCCTGATGAATGGCAGTGACGGCCTGGTCTTCAAAGGGTGATGTTTTCAGGCCGGCAACAGTCAGGTGATGCTGGATGTACTGCTCCATCCCCTCTCTTGTTACTGCCTTGAGATGAGAGCGGGCCACGATCCTCGAAGCCAGGGGAACCGCAGTCCGGTAGAGGAGGTTGTCGGCCAGGTTGTTCTGACCCGCCAGGATCATGGGAAGCCAGGGTTTGGAGTCCCCCTGGAACTGGGTTAGGGTATGGAGTTCGGTATAAACATCCAGTCTGAGTAAGGAAGCTTCGTCAATGACAAGCAGCGGCTGCTGTTTTTTGTTGACGGCTAGATTAATAATCTGCTGTCTAATCATCCTGGTTAGCACCGCCCTGGACGAGGCCGCAGTGTTGATGTCCAGCTCTGCCAGGAGCTGTCGATAGACCTCAAGAATGGAACCCGATGTGGCGGTGATCCAGAGTACCTTATGGGTGGAAGAATGAAGCTGGCCGGTTGCCCAGCGCAAAGCCGTGGACTTGCCGGCCCCGACTTCACCGGTGACAAGGCCAATGGCGCCGATACGGATGACATACTCCAGCCGTTGGCAGACGCCCTTGATGTCCTCGGTCTGCATGATCTCATCCAGGCGCAGATCGGCGGAGAATGGCTCCCTGGCAAGGCCGAAGAAGGGTCGATAACTCATGACAGGCCCTCCTGGAACAACTCACCCTGGACGGGCCGCTCCCGTCTGGCCTTGGAGTTAATCTGCTTATCCAGGGGAACTAGCATGCCGTGGGACGATCCCCTGTGTATGATTTCCACTTGGTCGGGTTTATGCTCGTGAAAGAGCAGGCTGAGCTGCTCGCCGATCAGTTTGGTGGGAGCCTCGTAGAGGCGGCCGTCAATGGAGACGGTGCGGTCTTTGGTTACCCTGCGCCTGACCTCCTTGCGGAAGTGATCTTCCAGGTCACGGTGCGGCTTTCTGATCATCTCCACATGACGTCCGAATCGCTGCAGGGGTGACTGCCCGGTGCTGGAATGGATCCGTTTGTGGTAGTCCTCGCGGATCCAGAGATCAAGGGAGACGTTGAGTTCCTCAAGGGTATTGCCGTGGAAGCAGGGAAGGAACTGGGAGCGGACCGTGCGGAAGAATCGTTCGATCTTGCCCCTGCCCTGGGGTGTATAGGGCGGGGTGTGGACCAGGGCAATGCCCAAAGAGGCGCAGATCCTTTCCAGATGTCGGGACCGAAATGCGGCGCCGTTATCCACATAGAGTTTTCTCGGCAGTCCCCTGACCAGTAAGGCCTGGCGGAAGGCGTCAAGCCACGAGGTTAAACGCTCCGAGAGATAGAACTCGGCATGGGGCAGCAGACGGGAATGGTCATCAAGAAAGCCGATCAGGTAACTCTTGCGTTTTCTGCCCTGCACCTCGACCTGGGGACCGTGCATGACATCGGACTGCCAGACGTCGTTGGGATATTCTGCCTCGAAACGGCGGCGATCCACCTTGATACTGGCCGCCGGCCCGGACAATCCTTCCCGCTTCAGGATGCGGTAGGCTGTGGACAGCGAAATGCCCTGGCCCGGCGGAAAGAGATTTCTCTTCTATTAGATGACAATTACCTAGTCCGGTGAATGACAATTACCTTGGCCGGTTCAACTTGGTATATTCAGAACTTAAATAAATCCATAAAAGGAGGTTTTAAGTGTCTGGTAAGCCAATAAATTCT
>JAJRVC010000545.1 GCA_024277475.1 Deltaproteobacteria bacterium | reverse complement strand
TGTCTTGTTGTGAATTTTTTTTCGATACAAAGATAAAATAAAATAGTCTCGCCACTAAGGCACTAAGCCACAAAGGTTGTAATATAATTTTATTGATGCCGTTTTAAAGAAAAGGCGCGTTAAATTAGATTCCTCTCTTTCTGACAAAAGTTTAAACTTCATATTCTTTATCTTTTTGCCTTCGCGTCTTGGTGGCTGAACGTTAACGATAAATAAAAAGGTCGAAGTCGAAGTAACTAATCGGCAATAATTATTGCAGTTAAACGGCTGGGAAGGTTTATCTTAGATTATGTACGCACCAGATGAATTCATGCGTTTGTTTATGGTATCCCACCAAAAGTGTCAAACCTGAAAAACCCGATTTTGCGCCTCGTACCAAAAGGTTTTTGAACAACTTATATCTACTTGTTATCACATAAATTATTTATTGCTCGCTGACAACTATGCTTAAATACAAACTTTTTGTATCGGAAGATTTTTTTAAACATTTTAAGCAGATCCACCAATTCCCGATAGTTGTTAACAATCAGGGCATCTTACAAAAACTTGGATTATCTTCCATTTCCTTTAATTTTTAAATAAAAAATAAAAAAAAAGTTCCTGACACTTCGACCAATCAAACTTCAATCGCATCAGGTGCTTACACGAAATTTGTTTGAAATATTTTTCCGATCTCTGTAAACAAAATAAAATTTAACCCGTACTGCTTGAAAAACATATTACCGTAAACGCCTACAGATAGAGATATGAGTTCCGATAAAATTATCATTCAGGGTGCCCGACAGCACAACCTGAAAAATATCGATGTAGAACTGCCTCGCAATAAACTGGTGGTCATCACCGGTTTGTCCGGATCAGGCAAATCCACCCTTGCGTTTGACACCCTTTATGCCGAGGGCCAACGCCGGTATGTGGAATCCCTTTCCACCTATGCCCGGCAATTTCTGGAACGTATGTACAAGCCCGATGTAGATTTGATCGAAGGTCTTTCGCCCGCTATTGCAATTGAGCAAAAAACATCCAGCCACAACCCACGATCCACGGTCGGTACGGTGACTGAAATATATGACTACCTGCGCCTGCTTTTTGCCAGGGTCGGCACCCCCCATTGTTACCGTTGCGGCCGCCCCATCACTTCGCAGTCCATCGATCAGATCGTAGATAGTATCATGTCTTTGACCGAGGATACCCGGATGATTATCCTGGCGCCCCTGATCAGTGGTCAGAAAGGAAGCCATGAGAAGCTTTTTAGAAAACTGAAGAAAGAAGGATTCGCACGGGTCCGTGTCGATGGTAAGATCCTTGAAATTGAGGAGATCGGCAAACTCATTAAAACCCAAAAACATGACATCGATGTTGTGGTGGACCGTCTGATCGTAAAAGCAACCATCCGAAAACGGCTTGCAGATTCACTGGAACTGGCACTGGCCCAATCAGGCGGGACCGCCTCGGTGCACATACCGGGCAAAGAAACAATTCTGTTTAGCGAAAAATCCGCCTGTATTAAATGCAATATCAGTTATCCGGAATTTATACCAGCCAGTTTCTCTTTCAACTCTCCCCAGGGAGCATGCAGAAACTGCGATGGTTTGGGAACGACCACCGAGCTTGCGCCGGAGCTGATCATTCCGAACCCTAAACTTTCTTTACGGGAGGGTGCCGTCAGTGTCTGGGCCAAAAGAAACAGCATGCATTTTATCGAGTTTCTCGATGCACTGACAAAACACTACGGCAGTGATATTTATACGCCGTTTGAAGAGCTCCCGGAAGCCTTTCAACGAGTCATCCTTTACGGCTCAGGCAATGAGATGATTAACTTCTATTTTGAGCGCAACCATCGTCGCTATACCTATCAAAAACTGTTTGAAGGCATCATCCCGAATCTTGAACGCCGCTACCGGGAAACGGATTCCAATTATATCCGGCAAGAGATTAAGCAATACATGAACTTTCGCGCCTGTTCGGAATGCCATGGTACAAAATTAAACCGTGCCAGTCGATCTGTAAAAATAGGTGACCTTAATATAGCTGAAATCACAGCGTTATCAGTGGCCAAAACCCGGAATTTTTTTCTAGACCTGAGATTGGATGGCAAACAGCAAATCATTGCCCGCAGGATCCTCAGGGAAATCGTTGAACGGCTTGGTTTTCTGCAAAGCGTCGGTCTTTCTTACCTGACCCTGGATCGATCCGCACAATCTCTGTCCGGCGGCGAAAGCCAGCGCATACGCCTGGCAACTCAGATCGGTTCCAAATTGACCGGCGTGCTTTACGTGCTCGACGAACCCAGCATCGGCCTTCATCAAAAAGACAATCAGAGACTGTTGAAAACCCTTTTAAAAATGCGCGATCTCGGCAATACGGTGCTGGTGGTTGAACATGATGAAGACACCATTCGCAGCGCTGAATACGTTGTGGACATGGGACCCGGCGCGGGGGTCAATGGTGGCCATGTAGTTTTTGCCGGCAGTCCTGAAAAACTTCTGGCCCACGAATCTTCTCTGACGGGCCAATATCTGTCGGGCCGCAGGTCGATACCGGTCCCGACCGGCCGACGTTCCAACCACAAACCGCAACTCATTGTTGAAGGCGCATCCCAAAATAATTTAAAAAATATCAGCGTTGCCTTTCCCTTAGGCTGTTTTATCTGTGTGACCGGCGTATCCGGATCGGGAAAATCCACCCTCGTTCTGGAAACTCTGTATCCTGCGCTGGTTCAAAAATTGCGGCATACCAGGACCCCGGCCGGACTCCACAGTCGTGTTTTGGGCATGGAACACGTCGACAGGGTCATCAATATCGACCAGTCTCCGATCGGCAGAACACCACGATCCAACCCTGCAACTTATACCGGTCTTTTTTCAAACATCAGAGATCTTTTTAGCCGCACGCCGGAAGCCCGCATGCGGGGGTATAAACCCGGTCGCTTCAGTTTCAACGTCAAGGGTGGTCGATGTGAAGCCTGCCGTGGAGACGGAATCATAAAAATCGAAATGCACTTCTTGCCCGACGTTTATGTGGTCTGCGATGTTTGTCATGGTAATCGCTATAACCGGGAAACGCTCGAGATTCGATACAAAGGCAGAAATATCAAGGAAATTCTTGAGATGACCGTAAACCAGGCTACAAATTTTTTCTCAAGGATTGCAAAAATAAGATCAAAACTGCAAACCCTGGTGGAAGTGGGGTTGGGCTATATTCAAGTCGGTCAGCCGGCTACCACGTTGTCCGGCGGTGAAGCCCAGCGAGTAAAACTCTCACGAGAACTCAGCAAAAAGGGAAGCGGAAAAACCATTTACATTCTTGATGAACCAACCACCGGGCTACATGTGGACGATATCCGCAAACTTCTTGAGGTACTCAATCAGCTGGTGGAAACAGGAAATACAGTCATCGTCATCGAGCATAACATGGATGTAATTAAGACCGCAGATCACATCATCGATCTTGGCCCTGAAGGAGGTGACGAGGGCGGTTATGTCATCGGCTGTGGAAGTCCCGAAGAAATCACGGCTATCAGCAATTCCTACACGGGTGAATATCTGGCGAAAATTCTGGGCCGCTGAAATTTAGGCGGACTCTAAGCATTGAACGTCTATCATTCCATGATTCCAATTGTGAGCGAAGCGAACTAACTCGATTTTTAATAGTCAATAAAAAAAGGCTGTGCCCGCCTAACGGGCACAGCCTTTTTAAGTAGGATAGCTAGTTTCCATCCATAAATGGCCCTTTTTTCTCTGAGCGGCGTTCTCCGCGGGTTTACGTTTGCGAAGTACGAAAAGTACGTCTCAACGTAAACCCTTGTGCGGCCTTGCTCAGAGAAAAAATTGCTCATTTCTGAATTGGAAACTTACGCCAGTGCCCATGGATAAAAAAGGCTTCGTGGATGGGCACTAGCTAACGCATCTTCTGCTTTTATTTAGCAAACAGTGCGGCAATCGAAGCTGCCTGGGGATGCGCAAAAATGAGGATCAAAGCAACGACGAGCGCGTAAATACACAGCGACTCGATCAGGGCGAGTCCGATCAGCATGGTCACGGTAACTTTACCCGATGATTCGGGGTTTCGGGCGATACCTTCAACTGCCGCGCGCAGTCCAAGACCCTGGCCGATACCGCAACCAAAGGCTGCAATTGCGACTCCGAACCCAGCTGCTGTCACACACGCGATGAAGAATTCTAATGCTTTTGTTTCCATAGATGAATTTACCTCCTTTGAGTTGATAAGTTGTTGGGCTTCTTCCGGTTACCCACTGATGCCGTTGAATAAAACAGATTGATGATTTTCTATTGTATTCTATCTATTACAAAAAATTTCACGCCCTAAGTTTCAGGCAATTTTTGAATTTTTGATTTTTGGCATTTTTTAGTGTGCCTCTTCCATGGCACCACTGAAATACATAATCGAGAGCAAAAAAAATACAAAGGCCTGAACAAAGGCCACAAAGACACCCATGGCCATAATCGGCAGTGGTGCAAAGAAGGCACCGGCCAGCATGAACAATATCATCAGCACCAGTTCATGACCGGTGATGTTGCCGAAAAGCCTGAAGGAAAGGGATAAAATTCTTGCCAAGTGGCCGATGATCTCGATAGGCAAAATGATCGGAATCAGCCACCACACGGGTCCGAGAAAATGTTTAATATATTTAATACCATGGTATCTCACACCGATCACATGGGTAAAGACAACCACCGGGATTGCACAGGCTGCAGTGGTATTGATGCTGGCGGTCGGAGGGTAAAAACCGGGTACCAGTCCCAGTAAGTTGCAGGTTGCAATGTAAAAAAATGTGGTTGCAATAATCGGAAAGAACCAGCGGCCTTCTTCGCCGGTGATATCGACCATAAATTTTTCCATTGCCGAGATAATAAGCTCGAATAAATTTTGTGCTTTGGTAGGAATCATTTCTATTTTTCGGGTCGCCAGCGTCGCAAATCCAATGAGTAAAAGGATAGCAAACCAGGAGTAAATGACATGGGGATATGTCTCTGCAAAATGCCCCAATCCGATTAACTCAAACAGCTTGACTAAAAATAGATAGGGATGTTCCATCCTTAAACAGCCTCCTTGAAAATTAGTTTTGTAAATTCGCGCAGGGTAGCAAGTATTATGCTGAAAACCACCACGGAGAGTCCAATGATGAGTCCCAGGGGATGCACAAAGTGTCCGGCAATAAGCACAAAAATAATGAGTCCGCTGCCGATGAAACGAAGGAAATATTTCGCGATAACAACATTATGGGAAGAAAGATGTGCCGGGGCCAAGGCGGTTCTCAACGTCCGGGCCAGCAAATGAAAATTCACCGTAACAAGCAAACCGCCAAAAAGCACACCCCTGGCATAATTAGCAGGAAAAAGCATAAATCCGATGATACTGGCACCAACAAACAGAATCCAGTTTGTTCGGGTGACAAATGCCAGTATCCGCTGTTGAATTTCCACTTTGGTAATGTCCGTTTGTCTCTTAAAATTTCCGTGCTCTTTTTATAACAAGCGCGATATTTCTAAAACCCGCGGCAATGCCGAGTGCTAAAAAAACCAGTGTAAACCATGGTGATGTCTCAAACTTACGGTCCAGTACGACCCCAATAGCAAGGCCGATGAAAACAGCAAGTGAGACGGAAAGGCCGAGACTACTGTAATAGGCCAACTCTTTGAACGCACGTCTCGTTTCTTTTTCCATGGGAATGGCATCCTTTTCCCACCAAACAGAGTCTGAAACCATATCGATTTAAAGGTTCAGAACCTAACAAAGGATTGGTTGCAAGTCAATGCAAAATTTATAATTTTTCGGTAAACTCAAATTAAAATTTTAGGACGTCGGCAGGAAAAACCGGTCCATCTATACAGGCATGTAAATAGTGTTTTGCGTCGATGCGGGAGTCAACCGCACATCCCAGGCAGGCACCCATCCCGCAGGCCATCATGGTTTCAATGGAAACCTGGCAGGGAACCTCGCGATTTTCAGCGATACCGACCACGCACGCCAGCATGTCCATAGGCCCACAGGCTACAATGACATCCGGTACCGCGTGACATAGGGCCTTTTCCAACGGATGGGTCACCAGACATTGATCCCCGGCACTGCCATCATCCGTAGTGGTGAGTACCGAAACTCCAAGTTCTAAAAATTCATTGTGGCACAACAGGTCCTCTTTGGTACGGCCTCCGATAAATGCCCGGCAGCTTGAAAGGTCGATACTCTTACGGTGAAGGTCGGATACCAGAAACACCAGGGGGGCAACACCGACTCCTCCGGCTACCATAAAAATGCGTTTAGTCCCGGAGGGAATAAGAAAACCTGACCCCAGAGGCCCGAAAACATCAACAATGTCTCCGGCTTTCCGCTGTGCCAGCGATGTGGTTGCAGTCCCGACCACTTTGTATAACAATTCAAGACCATAGGTGATTCCATTGGAGATCAGCAGATTGTGGATTGAAAACGGACGGCGTAACAGGGGGGCCGTCTGTCCGGATAAACCCAGCATCACGAACTGTCCCGGTTTCGCCGAAGAATAATGGCCGGAACAGGACAAACCGATATTATAATAAGCAGTGCTTAGTTTTTTGTTCCACAAAACTTTGACCGATTGTTGAATCATAATTTCCTTTCTGTAAGCCCTATAACCGCGGCAAATCTGCCGGTCGTTTTTTCGGCGCGATAGGAAAAAAAGTCGTCCGTATGACACCGGGTGCAGATCCCACTGGACTCAATGTTGATTTCGGCAACACCGGTCCGCTTCAATTGGTCTCTGCTTAAAGACCAAAAATCAAAATATTCGTTTGAGTCCTTGTATTGCCAAAATTCCATGGGAATCTCTTTGCTGTAATTGACGAACTCAGCGCAACAGGGTCCCAGAGAAGGACCGATACCAGCCCGTATTCGGCCGGGGCGGCAGTCGAAATGCTGTTCCATGACCTCAACGGTACGGCCGATAATATTTTGGACGCTCCCGCGCCAACCGCAATGTACGTTGGCAATCACCCGTCTAGTGGGCTCATACAACAACACCGCCTGACAGTCGGCAACTTGAATGGCTATATTTGTACCACAAATGTCCGTCACCATGGCATCCGCGGTAAAGGACCGGTTGGCGATAGCTATGCTTTTTTTTTCGTTATCGAGGCTCAACACTGCAATCTCACGCCCATGAACCTGCCGGGCGAAAATAAGCTGGCCGGCTCCCATGAAGCGGGAGATAATACCCCGGTTTTCGGAAACATTTTTGGGGGTATCACCAATACCGAAGCTGACATTCAAACTTGCAAAGGGCGGTTGGCTATATCCGGAGTTACGGGTAAAAATCCGGTGATCTATCCCGCTACAGGCGGCCAGATTGCTAAACTGATAATCAAATACGCCGTTTTGAGCCTTCAGTATCATCTGATCAGTGCTGCCCGTGCAATTCCAGGATTTTTTCAATAATCTGACTGGTGGAAACTTCCGCTACCAATGAAATCCGCACCACCCTGCCACCGTTTGATTTAACAAACTCACTACCGACGATCGTTTCCTCAGTCCAGTCGGCTCCTTTAATCAGCACATCCGGTTTCAGTGCCTGAATAAGCGCCAAGGGGTCCGGTGAATCAAAAAGCACCACATAATCCACACAGCCAAGGCTTGCCAGGACTTCGGCCCTGTGATCCTGATGCACAATCGGCCGTTTATCCCCCTTTATCAACCGTACCGAAACGTCACTGTTCAGGCCAACCACCAACAGATCTCCTTCGGCTCCGGCTGCCGCCAGATACCTGACATGGCCGGCATGCAGAATATCAAAGCATCCGTTGGTAAAAACCACTTTTTTCCCGGAGGTATGAGCCTCATCCAGCCGGGTTGCAAGCTTTTCAGCCGTAATTATTTTAGATAAAGCATCCATTTAATTGGTTGAAACTCAACACCTCTCTCAGGTTGTAAAAATCATATTCTATGTAACGTTATTGGGGAATCACCATAATAGACCGCCCGCGCCAGGCTGAGCACATCAACATGGGCTGCGCCATGGTGTAACAACAGGCGCGCACATTCATCTACCGTTGCGCCGGTGGTATAGACATCATCAATCAGCAATATCCTTTTATCGATAATCTTTGTTTCATCTACAAGTTCAAAGGCATCTTTTATATTTGCTGCCCGTTGTCTGCGGCCAAGACCCGTTTGCGGTGCCGTGGCAACAGTTCTGACTAAAACATCACGCTCAATCCGAAGACCGCTCAGACCGCAGGGCACCTTTTCGGCGATGGTTTGCCAGTTTCGAGTCAAAAGATAGGCCTGATTGAAGCCCCGCTTTCTGAGCTTTTTTAGATGAAGCGGTACCGGCACCACAACGTCAATGCTGTTTTTTTTCCAAAAAAGCCTGAAGGCCGTCAAGAGAAGTTCACCAAGCGGTCGAGCCAGCTGAATTTTGCCTTTATATTTATAACAATGGATAACCTCTGTGAATATCTGCTCGTATACCAGAGGTGCACGGGCGATTCTAAATTTTTTCGGTGATACGCTGCAATCACCGCAAAGGTGATCTAACCCATGTCGGCTTTCAAACGGTAGCCCGCAGCAGTTGCACAGCGGTGATTCAACCGCAATCAGTCCTTCGATGCAGTGCCGGCACAAATATCGCGACAACGATCGTTCAAGATGGATCCGGACTGTCAAGCTCAAATCAGTCTCACCTGCAAAGCTATTATAATCGCCCTCCGGTGATTTAGTGAACCGTCTGCAGACTAAACATTTCGGTGGAAAAACCGTCTCTGAGAGGATCTTGTAAATTTTTTTTACTATCGCGGACATAACCGGAATTTCTTGCTTCGATATTCGTCATTCATTGTTTCTTTGTCGAAACGCTTCAAACATAGCAACCGCTGCAGCCACTGAAGCATTAAGAGAATTTAGCGCTCCCTGCTGGGGAATGGAAACCAGAAAATCACAATTCTTTTTTACCAGACGGCGTATTCCCTTTTGCTCTCCACCAAGCACAAAGGCAATCGATCCGCTCAGATCCGCTCTATAAATCGATAGCGCCGTATCTTTCTGCAGGCCTATGACCCAAAGCCCGCTGTTTTTACAATGTTTAATGGTTTGCACCAGATTGGTTACCCGGACCAGGCGGATGTGCTCCAGTGCTCCGGCAGAGGCTTTGGAAACCGCAGGAGTCGGAGAGGCGCTGCGGTCTTTGGGAACAATGACGCCATGAATGCCGACACACAGCGCAGTCCTGATGATGGCCCCCAGATTCTGGGGATCCTGAATGTTGTCCAGGATCAGCAAAAAATAATTTCCTTTCTCACCTTGAACCTTTTGCAGCATGTCCTGGACAGTAACCTGGGGGTACGGACTTACCACTGCGGCTGCTCCCTGATGGCCGATCGTGCCGGTTAGAGCTTTGAGATCAGCAGAACCGATGCTTTTTTTCAAAACACCTCCGGCTTCGGCCATCGACTCTATTTGAGTAAGGCGCCCGGATTTTTTCCCTTTATCAAGATAAATCTTGTAAACACGTCTCCGTCCGGCGGTCAGGGCTTCAAATACCGGATGGATACCATATAGTAATTCAGATTTCACGAACGATACTTCTCAATAATGGCGATCAGTTCCGCAACCGCATCCTTCAGTCGATCATTGGTAATAATATGGTGGTAGAGATCCCTTTGAGCCATTTCTTCCCGGGCATTTTTCAAACGAACGGCAATGACCTCAGGGCTGTCGGTACCGCGGGATTGTAATCGGAATTTTAAAGTTTCCAAGGTCGGCGGCATAATAAAGATGGTAACTCCATCCGGATAACGCTGCAGAATCTGGCGTGTGCCTTGAATGTCGATATCAAGCAGAATATCCCGACCGACGCTTAACTCTCCATCCAGAAAGTCTGCAGAGGTTCCGTAATAATGGTCGTGCACCTCTGCCCATTCGGCCCAACGACCGCATGCGATTCCTTTTTCGAACTCGTCTTTAGCAATAAAGTGGTAATCCACACCGTTTTGTTCTCCGCGGCGCGGCGATCTTGTGGTGTAAGAAACCGAATAAACCAGATCCGAAAAAAAATCCAGTACAGCGCGGCAAAGGGTTGATTTGCCCGCGCCGGATGGCGCCGAAACAATAAAAAGAAAACCTGGTTTTGTAATCACGCTGGATGTTCTTTTTTTCCGGATCTTTTCCAATTTCTGCTCGTTCATTCGATTCAATTCGATTCTCTCTGCATGTTATAACGCTGGGAGACGGTTTCTGCCTGGATGGCGGAAAGCACAACGTGATTGCTGTCCATGACAATAATGGAACGGGTTCTGCGGCCGCGGGTGGCATCTATGAGCCGTTTTTGTTCCCGGGCTTCGTCCTTGAGCCGCTTCATCGGGGCGGAATTCGGGGATACAATGGCCACAACCCGATCGGATACCACGGTACTCCCAAAGCCGATATTTAACAAATTCTGATCCATCCTACCTCCCTTTCACCTGTTTGTTGCTTAAAAAGTTCCTGAATTCGACTCGTCAATTTCTACCGCTGAAACCTGTCATGGAAATATGAGTTCAGAGGTTCAAACGGCCCTTTATTCCACATTTTGAATCTGCTCTCTGATCTTTTCAAGCTCTGATTTGACATCAACGATCCTGTGGCATGTATCGGCTTGGCCTATTTTAGACCCCATGGTATTAAATTCCCGGTGCAGCTCCTGTAACAGAAAATTGAGTTTTCTGCCCCCGGGTTCTTCTGAATCCATGATGTGCCGAAACTGTTGAATATGACTTTTTGCCCGTACGATCTCCTCTGAAATATCACTTCTGTCTGCAAGAAAGGCAGCTTCCTGGGCAAGCCGTCCGGGGTCAATTTCCACTATTTCCCGGGTTAAGGCTGAT
>JAJRVC010000544.1 GCA_024277475.1 Deltaproteobacteria bacterium | reverse complement strand
CTGCGAAGTACGAAAAGTACGTCTCAACGTAAACCCTTGTGCGGCCTTGCTCAGAGAAAAAATTGCTCATTTCTGAATTGGAAACTTACGCCAGTGCCCATGGATAAAAAAGGCTTCGTGGATGGGCACTAGCTAAACTCTTAACTGATGAACATCGAACGTCCAACATCGAACGTTGAATGAATGTATTCTATCTGTTTAAAAAAAGATTTATTTTAGTTATAATTTTTGCGTATTTTGCGGCAAAAGATTTATTGAGACAGACAACTCATTTTAACTGATAACAAATAACATCGCGATGCGATAAGGGGGAGAATCGAAATTGTCCACTCCGGATCAAAATTTATCCCCAAGCTATGCAACCGCAAAAGGTTTTTGCATCACCTCGGCCTTCTGGATGGTAGTCGGTACTTTAGCGGGTCTTTTAATAGCCACGGAGCTGATCGCACCGGACTTTGCGAAAAACATCGGATGGCTGGTGTTTGGCCGGGTCCGGCCCATCCATATTAATATCGTTCTATTTGGGTTTGTCACGCCGGGACTGCTGGCAGCCGCATTCTATTATTTCCCCAGATTGCTTCGAACCGAGTTGTTCAGTGAAAAACTGGGGATTTTCACCGTCATTGCCTGGAATATCACGCTGGTAGCGGTTGTTATCACCCTCGGCATGGGGAAAACCCAGGGCAGAGAGTACGCGGAACTCATCTGGCCCCTTGACATTATGGTTGTGGCAGCATTTTCCCTGGTATTTATCAATATGGTCATGACGGTCAAACGACGCCGGGAACCCATTTTGTATGTATCCATCTGGTATGCATTGGCGGCCGCCATTCTGACCGCTACGACATACAGTTTGGGCAATGTGATCTGGCGGCCGGACAGCGGCGCTCTGGTAGGCATCCCGGATGCAATTATCCTCTGGTTTTACGGTCATAATGTCTTCGGTCTTCTCCTGACACCTCTTGCGGCGGGAGTTACCTATTATGTCATCCCCCGTGCCGTCAAAGCGCCGCTATACAGCCACACGCTGTCGCTGCTGGGATTTTGGTCTTTGATTGTCGTTTACACCCACATCGGGACCCATCATCTGCTGCAAGTGCCGGTACCCACCTGGCTGAAGGTAGTTGCGATTGTGGACAGTATCGCCATGGTGATCCCGGTGATGGCCTTTCTGATCAACATCTGGTACACCGCCAGGGACAAGCTGGGAGAAATCCACAACGATATCGGCGCAAAATTCGTTTTTACCGGTACGATTATGTACTTTTTTGTCAGCATCCAGGGGTCCATGATGTCATTGCCCCAGGTCCAGCGGGTGACCCATTTCAACAACTGGGTAGTGGGGCATGCCCACATCGGCGTTCTCGGCTTTGCGGGAATGATCGCCCTGGGTGGAATCTACTATGTTTTACCCAAAATGACGGGGAAGCCCCTTTACAGTAAACGGCTGGCCGACTTCCAATACTGGATGGTCCTGATTGGTGTGGTGGGATTTACCGTTGTACTGACCATTGCGGGACTGATCCAGGGAAACGCCTGGTTAAACGGTGAGGTCGTATACCGGGTTTTGCCTCAGATCCATATTTACTTTATCGTCCGAGCCGCCCTGGGGTTGCTTCTTTTCAGTTCTGCGATTGTCGGTTTGTATAACGTTATAGCCACATTTTTCTACAAACCCGGAGAAATGTCATGAAGATGACCCTCAGAGCAGTTATTATCGGAAGCCTTTTGATATTGGCGGCGGTTGTCTTCATAGCTGTTTATATACCCTACATAACTCGTGTCGAAATACCGTCTGCAATCTTTCGCGCGCGTACACTGCAGGAAGCTGCCGGCAGAAAGCTATACATTGCAAACGGGTGCGTTTATTGTCACAGCCAATCCATCCGCAGCATTGACTGGGGATTGGGCGCGGAACGTATTGCCCAGGCCGGTGATTATATCGCGGACCATCCGATACTGTTGGGATCTGAACGTACGGGACCGGATCTTTCACAGGAGGGCGGAGAACATCCGGATGACTGGCACAGCGCTCATTTTGTTAATCCCAGGTACACGCGGCCGAATTCCATCATGCCGGCTTTTGAATTTATAGGCGTGGAAAATCTTATCCGTTTAACCGGTTACGTGCAAAGTCTGGGGATGACAGATGCGGACCGACGCATGGATCGCCAGCGACACTGGAAAACAGGGGCCGTCAAAGCGTACGAGGACGGTCCCGATGCCAACGTGAAATGGCTCAATGAACAAATTCCCCAGGGCTGGCGGGATATCCCAAATCCCTACCCCACCACCGAAGCCGGTCTGGCCAGAGGCCATAAAATTTACCAGGACTTTTGTCTCGGATGCCACGGTCCGGTGGGTGACGGAATGGGGCCGGCACAGCCCTACCTGTACCCGCCGCCGTTTAATTTTACAATCTTAAAAAACAGGGAAATTTCCGGCGGAATTTTGTATTATCAGATTATGAACGGCATCACCGGAACGGCCATGCCGTATTTTAAACGCGAGTTGGAATCTGAAAAAATCTGGGATGTGGGCAATTATATTGCGCTTTATTTCATCAACCAAACCGATGCCGACACCGATCCGAAGGGAATCGATGCGGCCTATGAACCCTGAAAAAGGGATGCCTAAAATGACTAAAAGGTAACCCTAAACCTCTGAACCTGTGAACGCATACACATGTACTACCCATACTTCATCACATACCTGCTCATCGGCTTTTTCATCAGCGTAACCGTTTTTATCTGGGCAGTAAAAAACGAACAATTTAGCGATCAACAGCGGGCCCGGTTTCTTCCTTTGGAAAATGAGACCGATCGCGACATTCGAGCAGCTTCAAAAGCCAGCCGCTATGAGGTATACGCTCTTTTTTTCCTGGCTTTTGCCGGGTTGGCAGCCAGTGCAGCCGTGTTGATCTATGCGCTTTTTTTCTAGGGGATATTCACTTCGTGAGCCTATACGATAAATCGTAGGTTGGGTTAAGCCGTCGGTCTGCAACCAATCCTGTAACCGTTCACAGGTTCGGGGTTCAACGTTCAGGGTTAAGGACAAAGAGGCATTAAAGACCCGAAGTTCTCGTTAAAAATGCTCATTTTGCCTAATAATTGCCTATTTGGCTCCAAATTCTGGATTAGGCTGGCAAAGCTAACGCTTTTGTCGTAAATACTATTCCAAAATGCAGTCCAGGGACGAGAATGGAACCTTGAACCTTTGAACCCGTGAATATCCGGTGCCGGGAGACCACAGCATGCGTTTATTTGAACTATCAAACTTTCAGGATATAATCCTTTATGTCATTCCTACATTGATTTTTATGTTGGTTTTCTGGCTGGCCCTGGCTTACAGTCATTTTTACACAAAAGGTTGGCAGCAACGCAAAAGGAAGATTTTTTACCGCTACCCCGAGAAAATTGAAGATAGAAATGCTCCTTTTCCCCTGGTAATGATCTTGATCGTTGCCGGAACCGTCATTTGGGCTTTCTTTTATATTTTGATGCACGGTGTACTGGAGGTGAAGATATAGCGAAGCTTCGCCTCAAACCGACGAGCCGATGAAAAACCTATACTGGTGGTGAGGCGAAGCGATGCTGGATACTTGATTTCGTTTGTTAACTTTTTAGGCATGTAAAATGGTTAATATGGCACAAACAGATCACAAAGAATCCGCCGCAAAAACCTGGCTGGGGATTGCTTTTTGTGTGTTCATTATCCTTGCCCAGGGATTGTATGCCTTTTATGTTATCGGCGACCTGGGGCAGCCCACATGGGCATATCGGCCGCTAAAAGATGTTCCGGGCCAGTCTCCCTACGCGATTTATGAACTGTTGCCGCATCCGCAGCACGTCCGGGGCATCAGGGGAGAATAAATGAAAAAAGGATTTCTACTGCTTATTGCCGTGGCAGTCATTGCCTTTGCGGCCTATGAGGCCCTGGTGTATTATGATAATAATTTCATTTACGGTCGCATGCGGGAAACCCCTGCCGTCAAGCCCTATGAACAGCCCATGCCGATTATGGAAGCAGGCCTGGTGCCCTTCACCGGCGGGGAGGAAAACTATTTTGTCGTTGCGGCTGATGAGTTAAAGTCTCCCCTGGAGCATGATGACCCTGAAACCACCCTCAAACTTGGAAAAACGGTCTATTTTACCTATTGCGCCCAGTGCCACGGTAAAAATCACGACGGATACGGCACGGTAGGCCAGAGTTTTGCTCCCACTCCGACAGACTTAAGAAGCACAAAAGTTCGCTCCAAATCTGAAGGTGCCCTTTTCAAAGAGATCAGTTACGGAATTCCGGGCGGCCGTCAGCCCGCGCTGGCCACCACCATAAGTGCCATGGATCGCTTGCGTGTTGTCGCCTATGTCAAGTCCCTCGGTCTCCGGTAGTACCGCGCCCTCTGCTCGGAAAAAGTCCCGTCACAGGCGGCTAATTTCATAGTTTATGTTATCTCTGTTTTCGGAATCGGGATAAATTGCCAAAATCGAACCCCAAAAATTTCCCTTCTCCTGCCGTGGTCTGCGATCTTTGCGGATTGCGCCTGCATCAAGAAAACATTACTGTTTCTCTTTCCGGAACCTCTTATTCCTTTTGTTGCATAGGGTGCCGCCAGGTTTTTAACATCCTGCTGGCAGCCTGCGATGCAAGTGATCCCCAAATGTTCAGGGAAACCGAACTGTTCAAGCAGTGCCGGGAGCAGGGCATTATTCCTAATTCTGAAGCTGATTTAGCCTCAAAGACGATAGCCCCTGAAACCGAATTTTCAACACCGGCAGCTTTCGACAAACCCCTGCCCGAAGATAGTGTTGCCGCATCCCCGAAAAATGTACTGAGCCTGAATCTTAAAGTCGGCAATATGTGGTGTCCGTCCTGTGCCTGGTTAATTGATGAAATGCTTAAAAAAACTGCCGGTATCATGGATTCATCCTGCAATTTTTCTACCGACCGGATTCATTTGCATTACCACCCCGTTCAAACTTCACCAACCCGGATTATCCGCGCCATCGGCAAATTAGGATATAACGCGGCAGTTCCCGAAGAGTCCGGCAATGCTCTTTGGAGAAAAAAAGAACTTTTGCGCTTTGCGATATCCACTGTTTTGACCCTGAATATTATGATGTTGTCTTACGCTCTGTACGCGGGATTCTTCACCGACCTCACCCGGGATACGATTTATAAACTCTCCTGGCCGACATTTATCATGGCTACCTTCGTGCTGGCGTACGGTGGATTCGAATTTTTCAAAAAAGCATGGTCCGGACTGACCCATGCAGCTTTCAGCATGGAAACTTTGATTATCATCGGCTCATTGAGTGCCTATTTTTACAGCACCGTGAATCTTTTTTCGGGCGGTATCCACCTTTATTATGACACGGCTGCCATGCTGATCACCCTGGTGCTGCTGGGCAAAATCCTGGAGAACCGGGCTAAAAGCAGGGTGCTGGAAAGTCTGGAATTCTTTTTCTCCCTGAAGCCAAAAAAAGTCAGACTCAGCACGGATCAATATCCGGAAGGTCGCTATGTTGCCGTGGAGCAGCTGGCAGAAAAAGACCTGTTCTGGGTAGGTGAAAGTGAAATCATTGCTGCAGACGGCAGAATCCTATCAGGCACCGCTTCGGTGGACGAAACTTCATTGACCGGTGAACCTTTGCCGGTATTTAGAAAAGCAGGTGATCAGGTACGAAGCGGCAGCCGCATCATTAACGGCAGCCTAAGGATCAGGGCTGAAAAGATCGGGGAAAACTCCACGCTGGGACAAATGATGAAAATCATCGAAAAAACCCTGCTGACCAAAACCCCTCTTGAGGGAAAAACCGATGTTATTTTACAGTGGTTTGTCCCGGCTATTCTATCACTTGCGGTGGGCACCGCAGCGGGTTGCCTGTTGACAGGTTATTCATATGAAGAATCCATTCTGCGGGCAGTCACCGTTCTGGTCATTTCCTGCCCCTGCGCCCTGGGAATCGCCATACCCCTGGCCCGGGTTGCCGGTATATCCATCGCCGGCAAAAAAGGAATCCTGGTGCGAAATTTTTCCGCGTTCGAGCAATCCGGCAAAATCAATGCTTTTGTTTTTGACAAGACCGGAACGGTCACCGAGGGGAAATGGAATCTGTTGGATATACTCCCGGTTGCCCCGGTAACTGCCGATGAGGCTCTGTCTCTGGCAGCCGGTCTGGAAACCAAATCCGATCATTTTATCGCTCTGGAAATCCTGAGACAGGCGAACAAAAATAAAATTCGCCCGGCCCCCGTTAAAAATATCAAGTCTGATGAAAATGGGTTGTCCGGAGAGAAAGCAGGCAAGAGAATCAAAATCGGTTCGGCGGCCTTCTTATCGCTGGAACTTGAAAAGCAGGATCTATTTCAAGCAAAAAAAATCTCTAATGATCAAGCCAAATATTCCCTGGTATATCTGGGGATCGATGGCCTACCGGCAGCCGTTTTTGTTTTTGGTGACAGCCTTCGCAGAGATGCATCAACAACTGTCGAAAAACTCAGGGATCACGGCTACCGACTGGCACTTGTCTCCGGAGACGGCGATCAGACCACCCGGGCCATTGGAGATAAAGTCGGTATTAAAGAATCCTACGGAGACAAACTGCCCCGTGAAAAGGCGGCCTTTGTGCGCGCATGGCAAAAACAGGGAGTTCGGGTGGCCATGGTGGGTGACGGCATAAACGATGCCCCGGCACTGGTGCAGGCCGATCTTTCCATGGCCGTTCATTCAGGTGGCCAGCTGAGCAAGGAAGCCGCCGACATCACGCTCATGCGCGCAGAAACCGGGCAAATCATAGATTTTTTAAATTTTTCCAAACAGGTCAATAAAAAAATTACCCAGAATCTATACTTCACCTTCCTTTACAATGCCATCGGTATCCCCATCGCCATGAGCGGCCTGCTCAACCCTCTGGTAGCAGTTACTGCGATGCTGCTGAGCAGTCTGAGTGTAACCGGCAATACACTGATGCTGGTGCGCAGGAATAGTTGAAACGTGGGGTGATGAAAATTCACCTGTAACTTGATGCACATAGACTTAACTTTTTACACCGGTTTCGTCCCGCGCGAATTTGGTTTCAGGTTTCAGGAAAGGTAGAGGCAATAGCATATCCTCGTGTGAAACTACGCCTAAATGGCACGGTTTTCTTGATGATTAAGCCGGCTGCTTCGATGACCGGGCCTGGATTAAACAGCAAACAGATTGAACGTCGAACATCGAACGTCGAATATTGATGACGCTACGCTTTATCTAATTTTTAAACAAGCGAATCACGCTGAAGACATGATCTAAAGACCGCAGCTTGCAACAAGCCCTTCGGCAAGCTCAGGGCTTGAGCATGTCGAAAGCAGCCGAATCGAATTTCGAATGGAACCTTCGCTCGCGCAGCGCTTCCAGCCTGTAGGTTTATATCCCGTAGGCTTACAGGCCGGAGGCGCAGGCGCTTGCGCCGGGTGTTGCTCAGTTCTTTTAATAAAATTGACGGAATTCATTATTCGATGTTCGACGTTCATCAGTTTCTTTTTCGATTTGACCGGGCGTTTTTTTGGCCGGCGGCGGGGCTGAACACTGACACCCGAAACCTTACCCCAAAAGAGGAATAAAAATGAGATAGAAGTTAAAGGCCCCGATATGAGAATTTTCGTCACCCTAGTTGAAACGTCTCGGGGATTCTACAATTGGTTGAAAATATAGTGTTTTTTTGTGGCCATCCACATTGGGAAGCCACATGGAATGTTGGGATACTATGCATAAAAAGCGGAAAAAGATCTGATTTCATTCTTTTGCCCTTGTTTTCATGAGGTCCAAACACGTTTTATTTTTTTTCATTATTTCAATCCAACATCGGAATCCTGGTCCTCTGGACCCGGGTATCTACTTATTTATCATTCCCTCACTCCAATACTCCGGCACCGGCTACGGTGCAATTTCACTGGCGCTCCGCCCCGTTTGGGCGGAACCCCGGCAAACGGGGTTAAAAGGTATTTTGGTTGCCGTTTGATTCAATAAAGGAGATTTCCGGTGATGCACTATGCCCGATGAATCCACCCGGTTCAGAGCAATGTCATCTGGGGTAATATAGAGGTAATGGGCGGGAAGCTCGGTCCAGGCACCGGTGTTGATATAGCGGATGCCGGCCACAACCATATCTTCCGGATAGTGGGTATGCCCGCAGGTAACTGCTTCAAAACCGTTTTCAGCGGCAGAACGAACCGCATTCGACGCGACGTTCTTTCGCAAGACCCTGTATAAGGATTTCCATTTTTTGGCATATTCCGCAACGTGCACCGGCCTGGCTCCCAACTTGACTCTCAAATCGTGGATCAATTTGAAAGCTTTTATGAACACCCGGCTGCGCGGCATGATTTCATCAAAATCATCTCCATGGGTGATCAAAAGTCTGTTTCCGATGCTGTACGAACGCGTCAGCTTGATCTTTCCCAGCCCGGTGGGTGTATAGCCGTTGTCATGATTACCCCGTATCCAAACCACCTTCTGACCCAAAGAAATCTGTTCAAGCCGGTCTATGATTCTTCGGTCCGACTTTTTCATTTTTGAATAGGGTCGGTCGATAATATCGCCGTTCAGGATGAATTCATGCTCCCTGGGAAGCGCTTCGAGAAAGTCTTCTAAGATCCGGGATTGAAGGTATTGAGATCCGATATGCAAGTCACTGACAATGATCGCGTTCATTTTCCTCCAGGCTGCAATTGATGTAACCGTTCAAATAACACGAGCATAGAAAATGATGGCTAATTGAAATTTCTCAAGCAATATATCGGTACTTTTTCAAAAACCTTGAAACCTTTGACGGTTAGATCGGGAAAAATCATTAAGCATTCACTCTTAATCGTTGCCTTGACTATCTCCTTTGCATGAGCTATATTGATATAAGTTTTTAAGATATCATTTTGATATCAATAATTGTGGAGGCAATATGAAAGCAATCAGCATCCGCAACGTTCCTGACTATCTTTATACCGGGTTGCAGGCTATGGCAAAGAAAAATCGCCGTAGTCTTCAGGAACAGATAAAGTTAATCCTTGAACAGGAAATTAAACTGGCAAATAGATCCTTTTTGGCTGTTGCTGCTCAATGGCGCAAACAGCTTCAGGGGCGAAACCTGAGTGATACCGTAGACTCGGTCCGGAAGGATCGCGGGCGATGATCGGCGTCGTTGATACGTCAGCTTTAATTCGATTATTTGTGCCGGATGGCTCCTTACCGGATGGTTTTGATGAATTCATGCGTGGTGTCGAACGTGGACTCAACACGGCCATTGCTCCCGAATTGTTACTGGCAGAGGCAGCCAATGTCATCAATAAAAAGCGAAAATCAGAAGAATTTGATGAAAATGAAAGTAATCAGCTTTTGTCGGCCATTCTTTCAGTACCAATTCGCCTTTTTCCTCATCAGCCCGTAATTTTTAGAGCTTTTAAAATGGCCGGGGAACATAACTTAACCGTGTATGATACACTGTATCTGGCACTGGCCGAAGATCATGGCGCTGTCATTTTTTCCGCCGACCGCAAACTGCTTAAAACCGCCGCCCAATTACAGCTGCTGTAAGGCCACAGTTTCCGATCCCCGATCCATCACATCTTTCAAACCTTTATTTATAAACTACGATCTATCAACTATCCAGCAGTAGAATGGAATAGAAAGAGAGGAATAGGGGAATAGGGACAGCTCCAGTAATTCTCTCTGATCACGTAAAGCAGCAAATAGCAATGAACTTAAAAGAACTTAATATCTATTAATAAAGGCCATTCACCGTGAATCGCTGCCTTGAACCGAATTGAGTTGACAAAATGAACGGCATTATTTAAATATAGTGGTATTTAGGGTCTTGCTCTTTAGGCTTGACCTGATTTCAAGCCGTTTCGAATGCGGTCGTGCTCGGGCGATCATCCCGATGACCCGTTACACTGGAAAATGTAACGCGGTCCTGTCCAACCCGAGATGCTGCAGTATTAGGCCCAAGTGGGGTAAGAATGAAAGGAAAACGCTGGCAACCTTGGATCTTGCTTTCCCCATCATTGAGTGCCATCTTCTTCTTCATGGTGGTTCCCATCGGTTTTATCGTCGTCTACAGCTTCTGGATTCGGGCTTCCACCGGAGCCGACATTCCGGCCTTCCAACTGGGTAACTACAAAAAGTTCTTTGAGGATTTCTTCTATCCCGGGATGCTTTTGCGAAGCCTCCGTATTTCACTGGAAACAGTCCTGATTTGTGTCGTGTTCGGATATATTCCAGCCTATTTTTTTTATCAAACCCGAACTAAATTCAAAGCCCTGCTGATGCTGCTGCTCATGCTGCCTTTCTGGATCAGCTATATTATCCGGACGCTGAGCTGGATCAACATATTGGGCGAGTCCGGCCTGATAAACCACATCCTCATCTCATCAGGAATACTGTCAACCCCTTTGGACATCCTTTACAACGAAATGTCGGTCATTCTGGGGTTGGTTCAATATATGCTGCCGTTTATGATCTTGAATATCTACGTCAGCCTGGAAGGGATCGACAAAAGCTTGACCGAAGCCGCCAGGAGTCTGGGGTGTACCGAATGGCAGGCTTTCAGGGAAGTCATCCTGCCACTGAGCCTGCCCGGTGTGAGCGCCGGTTGTCTGCTGGTCTTCGTGCTGTCCGCCGGGACCTATATCACCCCGCTGATCCTGGGCGGTCCCGGCAATGAAATGATTGCCAATCTGATCTACAACCGGGTCATCGGGACCCTGGACTGGCCGTTCGGTTCGGCTATCAGTGTGCTGCTCATCGGCCTGCTGGGCATCATCGTCTTTACCTACAACAAATATCTCGGTATCAACCAAATTTTCAAGAGCCTGGGGGGAAGGACGGATTGAGATGAAGATTTCCGGCTGGTCACTGATACGCCTGTTTACCATCTTTGTCTATATCACCATGTTTGCACCCATCGTGGTGGTCATCATCCTCTCGTTCAATCCTATGGAATTTGCTAGTTTTCCCATGGAGGGATTCAGCTTCCGGTGGTACGTCCGGCTGGCCCAGAACCAAGCCATCGTAACGGCCTTTAAGACATCGCTTCTCCTCGGATTTATCACATCCGTGATCAGTACCGCCATTGCCGTCCCGGCGGCCATGGCGTTCGTTCGCTACGACTTTCCCGGAAAAAACACCCTCAACACCCTGCTCCTGACCCCGATCATGATTCCGGAAGTCATCCTGGGGGTGGCACTGCTGCTCTTCCTGCGCTGGATGCAGCAACCCAAAAGCCTGTTGCTGCTGGTCGTCGGGCATGTCGTCATTACCCTGCCATATATTCTTCTGGTGGTTCAGGCGCGATTAGTGGGGATCCGGAGAGTGTATGAAGAAGCCGCCATGAGCCTGGGGGCCAATGCCCTCCAGACATTTAAAGAAATTACCCTGCCGCTGCTGGCGCCGGCCATTATGGCGGGTATGCTCTTTGCCTTTACGATTTCATTCGATGACATTACCGCGACACTGTTATGGGCTACGGCCAGGACCACCACCGTGCCGGTCAAGATACTGGGTATGCTGCGTCACCACATCAGTCCCGAGATCAATGCCCTGGGCACAGTGATGGTCATCCTGACGATCTCGACCCCTCTGTTGGCAGGGTACCTGTCACGAAGATTTACCAGGGGCCTGGATTCGCCTAAGCGTTAATGTTTCAGCCCGTTTTGTACCTGGAGATAACCGCTTATTAACCCACACAACAAAGGAGGTTTTAAACATGGCTGTTGATTTAATTAAACAACTGGAAGAAGCCGGAAATCGTCTCATGAACGGCGATCTGGGTCGTCGTGAGTTCCTGAAAATCCTTGGTATGGCCGGGGTTTCGGCCGGCCTGGTAAGCTTGCCTGTTGGACGGCTGACACCTTCAGCCTGGGCCGCAAAAAAATCGATTCGATTTGACGGCTGGGGCGGTGTCGTATCAGAAGCCTTTTCCAATGATGCATTTAAGCCCTTCACCAAAGCCACGGGGGTCGAAGTCATCGAAGGTGAATTCGGAGACGAGGACACCTACCTGACACGGGTCAAGGCGTCATTCCCACCGGGTGGAGAATTCAATCTCTTCCATGCCAGTGGGCTGTTTGATTACAAGCGCTACATCGACTTGGATTTCGGAGTGGTGCTCGATGAGAGCAAGATTCCCAACCTCAAATATGTCATGGACGCAATGATCAAGCCTTATCGTGCTCTTAGCAACGGGACTTTGTCGGCCGTACCCTACGACTACGGCCAGACGGCGATCTGCTACAACAGCAAGTATATTCCCAAGGAAAAGGCCGAGAGTCTGGGCGTCAAGCTGCTGTGGGACAAGAGCCTCAAAGGCAAACTGGCCAGCGCGGGGAGCAACAAGGCCAATATATGGTACGCCGCCTTGTACACCGGTCAGCATCCCAATGACATCAAAGATCTGGATGCGGTCTGGAACGCCCTGCGGGAACAGCGCAAACTGATCAAGAAGTACTGGTCCTCGGGAGCGGAACTGATGAGCCTGCTGGCCAACGAAGAGGTCTATGCCACCGTCGCCTGGTCCGGACGGGTGGCGGCCCTGCAACATCGCGGCCATCCCATTGAGCTCATGCTGATCGACAACGGCTATTCGTGGCAGGAGTGCATCTTCGTGATCAAGGGCAGCGACCTGGATGTCGCCCATGAACTGCTTAATTTCATGCTGGAACCTAAGTGTGCCATCGCCGTGGCCATCGCCCAGAACTATCCCTCCAGCCTTGATCCAACTAAGGTCGAAATGCCCGAGGCGGTCAAAAAAATTCCCACCTTTGATCCCACCGGCACCCTCAAGGGCTTTCTGTGGGCCGATCCGCCCTTCTGGAATTCCAACCAGGTTAAGTTTGGTGAAATGTGGGACCGTATCAAGGCCGGCGGCTAACCCACGATTTAATATTCGAGTCCGGTTCCGCAACCGCGGGACCGGACGTTCAATTTTCACTAGCCGTTTTATTAGGCCAAAAACTTAACAATTGAGTCAAATTATTGTAAAGCGAATAAAATTCTGGTGTAGAAGATGCTGGATGCTTGATACCGGATGGAGTATCAGTGCTAATCAAGCATCCGGAAACCGGTATCCAGTAAATATTGGGCAAAAAGATAATAGGAGACAGCAATATGGGGGCAGACGGCAACGCTCCGCCGGCAGTTCAGCTCAGGGGTGTAACCAAGCACTTTGGCAAGGTGATTGCAGTCCATGAAATCGATCTGAATATCCCGGACGGTTCTTTGATCACCCTCTTGGGTCCATCGGGGTGCGGCAAAACAACGATTCTGAGGATGATCGCCGGATTGGAAAAACCCACCAGGGGTGACATCTTCATCAAGGGCCGGCGGATCAACGATACCCCCATCCACAAGCGCAACCTGGGCATGATTTTCCAGAATTACGCCCTTTTCCCCCATAAAACAATTTTCGACAATGTTGCTTTTGGATTGAAATATCGAAAGGTTTCCAAAGCCGATATCAAAGCCAAAGTTAAACAGGCATTGGAAACAGTACGGCTGCCGGGCGTGGAAATGCGCATGCCCTCCCAACTGTCCGGTGGGCAGCAGCAGCGTATCGCCCTGGCGCGGGCGATTGTCATCGAACCGGACGTCCTGCTGATGGATGAACCGCTGTCGGCCCTGGACGAAAACCTTCGTGAAGAAATGCGGGTGGAAGTCAGCAACCTGCAGGAAATGCTGGGGATCACCAGTATCTTCGTCACCCATGACCAGCGCGAGGCGCTGACCATGTCGGACAGCATCGTGATCATGAAAGACGGCCGCAAACAGCAAGAGGGCCCTCCCGAGGAGGTATACGATTCCCCCAGGAGTCATTTCGTGGCTGATTTTATCGGTCACTCCAATTTCTTTAAAGGTCAAATCAAGCAGCTCGGCGAGCGGCAGGTGGTGGTCGAACTCGATGATGGGTTCGAGTTGAAAGTTGCACAAACCGGCGATTGGCGAGAAAGCCAGCGAATCGAAGTGGTCACCCGCGCTCAGAAGTTCCATCTGACTCCCAGGGAACGACCGTTTAGCGAGGCCGCCGAAAATCAATTTCAGGGTCGAATCAAAGACCGAAGCTATATGGGGGGTGAAGTACGCTATTTTGTGGAATTGGAAACCGGCACCGTTATCCACGTCATCGGCGGAGTCAGGGACATGCTCTTTCGGCGCACAGACGAGGTGCTGGTTCAAGTGTTTGCCAAGGACTGTCGAATTTTGGCGCCGGAATAAAAAAAACGTGGAGGCTTAGATAGTGCCCATCCACGAAGCCTTTTTTTATCCAGGGGCACTGGCGTAAGTTTCCAATTCAGAAATGAGCAATTTTTTCTCTGAGCAAGGCCGCACAAGGGTTTACGTTAAGACGTACTTTTCGTACTTCGCAGACGTAAACCCGCGGAGAACGCCGCTCAGAGGAAAAAGGGCCATTTATGGATGGAAACTAGATAGCATGGAAAAGATTTTCTCACAGCTGGGTGACGGATGGGCAATCGAGCTGACAGAGACTGAACTGATGAGGGATATCGTGGATGGATCGACCAAAGCCGCCCGCGACGCTGGAATAGCTCCTTTATCCGATGACGAGACAAACTGGGAATTTCAATAACCGAGCTGATCGACGAAGTGGTGATGAGAGAGGTAAGGGAGGATCACAAAATCGGATTCATCACCTCCCGAGGCGGCCATCCCAAGGGGATCGAAGCCAAACATCACATTGCAAGGCTGCTCGATATCGACATCAATTCGGTCAACCGATTCAAGCAGCGCTGCCGGTGATAAAGATCAGGGAGAACTTAGGGCTCACTCAAAAATAACTTCACATTTTGGACGCCGATCTATCCCGTCCCGCTGCGTTGCGGAAGCTCGAAATATGCTTGATGTTCCTGTGCTTCCGTGCCTTGCGGGCCGGGCACCTCAACTTCCAAAATTGTGAATTTATTTCTTCGTAAACCCCAGGAGCAAACCCCATAGCCGTCAGGCTAAGCATATCCGGCAACCGTTTTCAAAATATCCGAAAATATCTCCAGGCCGACCTCTATCTGCTCTGATGTTGTAATCAGCGGCGGGCAGAAACGAATCGTGCTGTCTCCGCAACTCAAAAGCAGCAGGCCGCTTTCAAAGCATTTACGAAGCATCAAATCACGAATTTTCTTGTCAGGCTTTTTTGTGTGTCTGTCCACGACGAACTCGACGGCCTGCATCAATCCCAGACCTCGGATGTCGCCTACGCATTCGAACTGATTTTTTATCGCTTCAAGCCCTTTTTGAAGAACTTTTCCCTGGAAGGCTGCGTTTTCTACAAGCCCGTTTTTGATGAGCCGGATCGAAGCCAGGGCTGCCGCACAGGAAACCGGGTTGCCGCCATAAGTGGACCCATGGGACCCTTCGTCCCAGTCCATCACGTCGTCCGATGCGATCAGGGCACTAAGCGGCATGCCCGAGGCGATCCCCTTGGCGCTGGTAAGAAGGTCAGGCACCACGTCGAAATGCTCGATAGCAAACATCTTGCCTGTCCGACCCAGTCCGGTCTGAATTTCATCGACCATGTACAAAATGCCGTATTTTTCAGCCAACGCCTTGAGCCGTTTGTGATAGCCCGGGGGCGGAACGATATAGCCGCCTTCCCCCTGAATCGCTTCCACCACGATGAGGGCAACCTCTTCCGGCGGAACTATCGTCTTGAAGAGTTCATCCTCAATAAAGCGTACACAGGCAAAATCACATTCTGGAGGGGTGAGGTTGTAAGCACAACGGTAGCAATAGTCATAGGGAACATG
>JAJRVC010000543.1 GCA_024277475.1 Deltaproteobacteria bacterium | reverse complement strand
TGGCGGTTCCACTCATATAGGACCGGCCGATGGATAAAATAATCCGGCGGATAGAGCGTCCGGCGCAGTCTGCATCCAAAAAATTGCTGGTGTCATCAGCACGAATTAAATCACCACATGCCAGAATGAACCAAAGCGGAGCATCGGAGGTGTCCCGGTTGGCAGCGTCATTTCCCCTGATCATGTTCGGAAGCGTTCCCTGCTCTTCAAAGCGGCCGAATTGTTTTAGAATGGCCAAAGCTTCCCGTGTCTTTTGGGCTGTGATCAAACCGCGCACAAAAATCAATGCATCCCGCCCCCAGTCCAGAAACCAGGGATACCCCGCAATAACCGATTTCAACTCACCCCGGCGCACCACAAAATCATCCAGCGCATGGGTTAGAATTTCAAGCGGCTTGCTCGAGGCGTCGTTGCCGGATTCAAACGGACCCGTCGATGACTGGATTGAAGTGATCATTTCCAAAGCTTCGGGATCGGAGCTTGCGTTTATCTCTGCAGATAAAGTGACCTGTTGGTCTCCTTTTAAGAAAATCGAAAAGTATCCGGGACTGAATAGGTCGGAGTGCGGATCCAGGCCGCGTTCGGCATCGACGGCTCGGTGGACCATATAGTGCCACTCCGGTTCCCGGACAAAATAACCGTCGGAGATTTGCATCCGTAGGTGATGTTGGGAATCCGGCATAAATTTAAACTCCCGTTGGCTGCAATTCACCTTTTGCGGCCATTGGTTTTCCGGACCCGTATAGGCTTTGGTGGTATCATGAAAATTACGGTTCTCGATGTCCGGCCGCAATATGAGCTCGACCGCCCTGGCATCGTCCAACCGATCGGCGCCCCCCCCGGCAGACTGGCGGGAAAATATCAATTGCACGGCATTCTCGCCGGCTGTCATCTTTAATCCGAGTGTCATTGAAACGCTTTCCCCCTGGCCGGTTGGGATCTGGTAGCGCCAGTGCCCGCGACAAAAATTATCCAGAGCGAATGTCTCCAGGCAGTCGGTATTCATGGTTTGGGAGTAACCCTGGTAGACAAGCCAGGCCCGGCAACGGGTGAACATGATCCAGCGATCTTCGGGAAATTCAGCACTGATGTTGCCTGCCAGCAGACTGTCGTAGCGACTGGTCAGTTTTGTCCAGCAAACCGGTATTCGCAGCATGGCGCCGCATCCGTTGCTGTTCAGGAAAATAAAGTCATTTTGCAGCAATTCTGGCCGTTTAAAGATTCTTTTTATGCAGACATCTGCCGGCTTTGGGAGCAACAAGAGGGGTGCTTGTCCATGCTGCCCCCCCCCCGGTGAATAGACGGATAGTTTCAGCGTGTAAGGTTTAGCGATTTTCGGTGGATCGAGCGGTGTAAACAACACAAAAAAAGATCCATCCTCTTTGCTGAGACTCTCCGCCGCGGCCACGGTCCTGAGTCCGTCGAAAAGACGGGCATGAAAGGCACAATCGGCCTGAACGATTAAAAAATACCCCGGTGGTATCATGACCTCGCGTCGCAGATCCCGCGGCCATTGCCAGGTGATAACCCTGGGTTCCCGGCTGAACGGATTGGCGTCTTTACAGAAGGCTGCCGGATCTTTTTTTAACTGTTGGACAGCCCGATCCGTCTCGGCAGTTTCCAAATCCCGGGTTCCATGATAAAATGCCAACACTTCAAATATCTTGGCGTGTAATCGTTGATTTTCAATTTGACGGGGTACCGGAAGAAGTTGAGCGGAATTTTTTAGCACGGATTGCAAATCGGCTTCATCCTCGGAAAGACAAAGCACCTGTCCGGGCTCCAGCAGATAGCGGTACTGATTGTCAGAGGGTGAGGCCTTTACCGTGGCATTGGAAAGAAGATCGATAAAATCCGACCCATTCATTGCTGCGGCCGCCGGGTTCCAGGAAGCAAGGGTCTGGTTTTGATCATCGAGGTTGACAATCACCAGCAGCTTCTTGCCTGTCGGTTTATGGTGACGCAGCAATACGATATGGTTGCCGTTATTTTCCTGGAGCATTTTCAGTTCGGTTTCAGCAAAGAAGGCCGGATGCTCCTTAAGCAAGTGATTTAAACGCCGGATTTGATCCACCTGATTGGTTTGTGCGCCCCAGTTCAGTGAAGTGCTATTGTGAACGTCGATTTTTTCGGTGGCATACCACTCCACTCCGTTGGCGAAGCCAAAGGCCCCCTGATGAGACGAAAGCGCGCACAAAGCCGTGCGCATGCGGGCGTAGATTTTTGAGCGGGATGCCAGGCGGGGGTTGTCATGGGTTTCTGCGAAATTGACCGTGATGCCGTCACTGTTTGAGATGTCGATAGCCTGCGGCAGGTAGTTTTCAATTTGTCCACGATCATAATTTTGGAACAGCTCCGAATAGGCCCAATTTAAATTGGCGGTGTTTAACAGGTCCCGCGTCACTGAAATTTTTCCACCCAGACCTTCAAGCAAAAAAATCGTATCCGGATACTGATCACGAACCTTGGCAATCATGTAGCTCCAGGCCATGACAGGAATCATGTAGCCGGCATCGCAGCGAAAGCCATCCACCCCGCGGTTGCACCAGGTCAGAAAAACATCTGCCATGTATTTCCAGAGATCTTTGTGACTGTAATCCAGTTTGGTCAGATCTTCCCAGTCTACACCCCATGCTCCGGGGACTTCAATTTTACCCTCGGGGCCTCGTACCAGCCACTGGGGATGGGACTCGTGAAGGTTGGCTGCCCACCCGGTATGATTAATGGCGATATCGATAAATATTTCGGCGTTGCGTTGATGAACCGCGTCTACCAGTTCAATGAACTGTTCCAGGGGGGTAGCGCGGGGGTCAAACTGAGCCAGGGCCGGATCGACGGCGGTAAAGCTTAAAGCCGCGTACGGGCTGCCGAATCTTCCCATGCGGCCATAGGTGGTGGGGGTGGGGTGAATCGGTAAAAGCATTAGAATCCGGCAACCCAACTCACCCAGGATAAAATCAAGTTTATTTATAAGATCGCGAAACGTTCCGGAGGGTGGGATGACGGTATAACCGGTTTTGTCAAGTTCACCAATGGTCACTCCTCTGGTGGTGTCAAGGGTTTGGGCACCCGCTATGTTCGGACCGAACTGCCGTACAAAGGCGTTGTAAATAATGTTTGCGCAGCAGGCATTGGCCGAGTCGACGTTAATCACGGTATTGGGTCCCTGGGGCCAGATGGGAGTCATTTCGTTTTCATGCAGGAAAAAACATTTGGCCTCAAAGTGTCCGCTTTCGGAGAGCGGCAATATGACTTTAAAGGATTGCGGGTCGATGCGTTTCATGGGAATGTCAAACCAGGCTCTACCCAAAGGGGTTTCGTCTTGTTCGATCTGCCGAAAAATTTCTCTTCGAATGATTTTGGCTTGTCCAATATTCGTACGCACCCAGGCCGTTCCGTTTTGAGGATGAGACAACACAAGGGTGAAAACCATCGTATCTCCGCAAAACTTCATTATCCGCCTTCCCGGGGCCGGGTTTTGATTCAGCTGATTTTTTTGTTCCATTGTGGTAAACTATAAAAGTTGGTTAAAATTTGCAAAGGCTTTTATAAATTTTCTTGAAAAAAAGCAATAATATAAGTATAAGATATATAAGAACAAATATCAGATCAAGGCCATCAACAAACAGTATCTGATTTTCTGAACCGAAGTTTCCGGTATTCCAGCATTTCAGCAACCCCTCAATTTATACAGGTATGAGACCATGAACCATCGTAGTTTGCACTTGCTGTTACTTGTCGTTATGCTATTTTTTTTGTTTCCGCTTTCAGCGAAAACTCAATCCGGGGATGCGGGAGAATCCAAGACCTCCGCCGGCAAAATCGTTCTGGTTAAGGCCGTTATGTGTGAAGATTTACAGGAGCTTGTTCCCCAAAATCCGACCACCGTTTTTTCAATCGAAAGAAGAAAAGCCATCTGCTTTACCTCGTTTGATCCGGTACCGGAAAAAACGGTTATTTACCATCAGTGGTTTCACCGGGATCAGTCCAGTGCCAAAATAAGACTGACACTCAAGCCTCCTCGCTGGTCGACCTACAGCAGCATTCAGTTTCGTGCAAAAGATGTCGGACCCTGGCGGGTGGAGATCACCGATTCCCAGGGACGTCTTTTAGGCCTATTAAGATTCAGCATCACGGAATAGCAGAACATGGACAAGTTGATCTACCTGATTTTGAGCCTTCGATGGCAGGATATCATCGATATCAGCCTGGTCAGTTTTATTCTTTTCAGGTTTTATGTCCTTTTTCGGGGGACCAATGCCTTTCGTGTGCTGATCGGTATGACCCTTCTGTGGTTCTTTCAGCAAATTGCGGTTTCCATGGGTTTGATCGTAACCAGCTGGGTGGTCCAGGGAGTCGTTACCCTGGGGGCCTTTATTATTATTGTGATTTTTCGCAATGAAATTCGTACGGTTCTGGTGGCACGTAATTTAAAATTCATCTTTTGGGGTGTTTCATCGAAAACAGTCTCAAGCACCATTGAAATTATTGTTCAGAGTGTTTTGGACATGGCACGACGAAATTGTGGTGCTTTAATCGTGCTGCCGGGCAAAGAAGATTTGGAAGAGGTGATCCAAAAGGGTATTCCCTGGGAAGGGGAAATTTCAAAAGAGATGATTTTGAGTATATTCTGGCCCGATAATCCGGTTCATGATGGTGCCGCGATTGTCCAGGGAGACCGAATTACCCAGGTCTCAGCCATTCTTCCCCTGTCCCGTCGCGATGATCTTCCTTCCTATTACGGCACGCGTCACAGGGCGGCCCTGGGGTTGGCTGAAGCTACGGATGCACTGATTATTGCCGTTTCCGAGGAAAGAGGCGATGTGGTAGTTGCGCAGGATTCTCAATTTAAGGAGATCAAACAAAAGCGCCGGCTTGAGCAGATTTTGCAGCAACACATGGGGGTTGCCGCAAAAAAAAGTCGCGTGCTGATAAAAGAAAGGCTGATGCTCATTACAGCGGCCCTTTTTTCAATTATATTTGTAGCCGGGGTATGGTTCAGCGTTTCCAAGGGGAGGGATACCCTGGTTACCCTTGAAATTCCGATTGAATATATGAAGCGGGACCCTGCGATGGAAATTGTCAAAACATCCGGTAATACCGTCAGCCTTGAACTGGAAGGTTCGGGTGCGCTGATAAAATCCATAAAGCCCGACCAGGTTCAGGTCAAGCTGGATCTGAGCAAATCCAAGGCGGGACCGAACACCTTTACCATTACCCGGGAAAGCATTTCTCTGCCGCCCGGAGTCATATTAAAAGGTGTCACTCCCTCCGTGGTGGATGTTGACCTTGATGTTCTCGTTAAAAAGCAATTGCCGATACAAATTGATTGGGTTGGAAAATTACCTGACAAATTTATGCTTGTGGAGGCTATTGTCGAGCCTGACAGGGTGGAGATCATCGGTGCAAAGCGAATGCTTGAAAAAATATCAACACTTTACACGGCCAAGGTACCTCTAAATAATCTGGAAGTCAAGGGAACCATCACGGCCAACCTGGCCCTTAATCCGGCCTCTTTAAAAATTGCTCCGGGCTCGAAAGAAAAGGTGACCATCACGTATGTGACCCAATTGCGGAATTAGTAACAGCGAAGATCACGTTGAAATATGCCCGTTTATAAAATCAGGTCTCTATCGATGACGGCCCCCTCCTTGATAACGGCTTGGAACGGTTGAGAGTTTTTGATCGTCACCGAGCCTTTGATTTTTACATCCGCTTCAAATCGTACATCACCCTCGACGCTCAAAGAGTAGCAATCCAAAAGAGAGGGAACCCCATTGGCAAACCGTTTATCGAATTCGTCGATTTTCCCGTAAAATTCAGGGTCGAGATTTATTTTTATTGTTTCCTGTTTTTGACTTATCTTTCTGTCCGGATTCATCCGCAAATTTTTTTTTTCAGTAAATACAAAGCAATCGGAACGCATGGCCAACAGGTCGTTGCAAGTTTTTACCGGAAAAAACCTGGACCTGGGCACCCTGACCGCTGCAGCCTTATCAAACAGCGAGATGGCGGAACCCATTGCGGTTTCGATTTGAAATACCGGTGGACTGCTTTTATCTCTGGGATCAAGGGTTTTTGAGTTTAAAATAAGTGGTAGCAGAATTGTATTATGTTTTTCTATTATCTGATTTAAGCAATCTAAATTGATCCAAATGCTGTTGGTATTGAAATACCGGTACCGGTGGATATTTTGAAACGCTGCAAGCTCTTCCCCGGGGCACTGAACGGCTTCCCGCAAAATGAAGCGGTTGTTTTCTTTAATTTTTGCCAGATGCCCGCCCTTAACATCTGATGGTGTTTTTTCAGCCACTTCCATCATAAAGGGAATTTCCTTTTTAGCAAAGTAACCTAAAAGGGACGCATCCATTCGAGCACCCAGGTTGTCTGAATTAGAAATAAAGGCGTACTTAATATTTTCAGCCAAAAGCTGTTGAAGTATTCCGGAGGTATAAAGGGCCGTATACACGTCGCCGTGGCCGGGAGGATTCCATTCCAGGTTTGGATTTGGGGGCCAGGACGCCGGCGCAAGGTTCTCCTGCAATACTTTAGGGTATTTGTTTTGGCGAAAGCTTTTTGGCCTAAGCGGCGATTTAATCCTATCCAGCGCTGCCAAGGTATCATCGTGGGTGCTGAAACTGTTCATCAAGAGCAGATTCATGTTACTATTTTCCGCCTGCTTTATAATTACATCTAGAAAAGATTGGCCATCCTTCACTTTCAGTAAAGATTTTGGACCTGTCAGCCCCATACTTGTACCCAGCCCACCATTTAAAACAATTCTGACGGCATTTCTATAAGCGCTTTCTCCTTGTTGTTGATAAATGTCCAGATTGCCCAGCTCTTGAATTTCATCCAGTTCAACCGGTTGGATATCGCTGTCATAGATCAGGCCGTTTTCGCCCTTGACCGCCTGATTGTAGTAATGGCGAAATGTTTCGATAACTATCCGATCGAGTTTTTCCTGCTTCATTTTAGAAACAAAAGCAGGCAGGTAGTCTTTTTTGACGATATCATCCATTATCCCGACCTCTGGAGTTGAGTTCATTAGACCAACCCGGAGAAACCTG
>JAJRVC010000542.1 GCA_024277475.1 Deltaproteobacteria bacterium | reverse complement strand
CCCCATTTTCCCGGCCGCGGCTTTAAGAATCAGAGCTTGCGCGGCATCGGTCAAGCTACCGCCTTCGACCACCATCCAACCGAGAAACGCGGAGCCGATGAAATTACCGATGAAGCACATGGTGAATAACGTGATAATCGAACCCACGCCGACCCGGTTCGCCAGTCGGCTGATGGCAAAAATCAGGTTATTGCCGGTAAACAATTCCGATCCGGCAAAGATGACCAGACTCAGGGCAACGCCGAAAGAGGCACCCATGATCAGTTTTAAATAGGCTCCTCCGCCCGCGCTTGCGATGGGGCCACCTATAGAAAATATCAGAGTGATGCCAAACCCCAGGTAGATTCCAGCTAACGCGGACAAGCATATATAACCTAAAGGAGACCTTTTCATGTACGCGATCTTCATTTCGGAAGCATCTGCTATTTTTTGCATTTCGCTTTTAAACATGGTGTCCCTTCCCTTCTAATTAAATTTTCGCAATTTTTGAAAAATTGCTGTTATTCCGGTTCAACGGCTTTGGCAATCGACACACAACCCTCCTCGACCCGGACCCGATAAACATCCGTGCACCCTTCATCAGGGGCATCCGCCTTGCCATTAGTCAGGTCCATAACCAGATTATGCAAAGGACAGGTGACACGACTTCCATGAACAATGCCCTGGGAAAGAGGACCCTCTTTGTGAGGGCAACGGTCGCGCAGGGCGAAGACTTCGTCCTGACTGTTGCGGAATACCGCGATGTCCTCGTTGTCAATGCGAACCACCCGCGCACCCAGTTGCGGAATTTCCTGCAAACCGCAAACTTCAATCCAGTCAGTCATCAGCCGAACTCCTTTCCATCGTTACAAACTCATGCGAGTCAAAGCCATCCTTCCCGGTACGTTCAGCCCAAGGGTCTCCCTGTGCGTGCACCTGTGATTTTTTGAATCGCTCAAAAAGAGCCTGACGGTTTTTTGCATCATCGACCACCTGCTTTTTTATGCGGGCGAAGCCTGTTCGTTCTATCCACGGTGCTGTCCGTTCCTGATAATGGGCCTCTTCCCGATAGAGCTGGATGTAAGCGCAACCATATTCGAGAACATCCTCTTCCGTATCGACCTTGCACAAGAGATCTGTGGCGCGAACTTTGACACCTGCATTTCCGCCGACATGCAATTCCCATCCGGAATCCACCGCCACGACACCGAAGTCCTTGATGGTGGCCTCGGCACAGTTACGTGGACAACCGGAAACAGCCACCTTGAACTTATGCGGCATCCATGAACCCCAAATCAGTTTTTCCAGCCGAATTCCCATCTGGATCGCCAGCTGGGTGCCAAAGCGGCACCACTCTTTTCCCACGCAGGTTTTCACCGTGCGCAAGGATTTGCCATAGGCATAACCGGAAACCAGACCGGCTGAATTCAACTCTTCCCACACATTGGGCAGGTCTTCTTTTTTAATGCCATAAAGGCCGATACGCTGACCGCCCGTGATCTTGATGGTAGAGACAGAAAATTTTTCCGCAACGTCTGCGATGGCCCGCAACTCTCCCGCCAGGGCAACCCCGCCCCAGATACGCGGGATCACGGAAAAAGTCCCGTCTTGCTGAATATTGGCATGCATGCGCTCGTTAACATACCGGGACCGCGGGTCATCAACCACTTCAGCGGGCCAGGCACACAGCAGATAGTAATTGATCGCGGGTCGGCAAACATGGCATCCATCCGGCGGGCTGTATTCCAGATAACCCATCACCGAACGGATGCTGGTTAAATGTTGTTTTAATATAGTCTGCCGTATCTCATCGTGAGTGTAATCTGTGCATTTGCACAAAGGCTTGACTTTGGGTGCCTCAGAGTAATCCCCCCCCAGCGTAGAGACCAGAATCTGTTCCACCAACCCGGTGCACGATCCGCAAGAGTTAGAAGCCTTGGTATGACAGCGAACTTCGTCCAGGGTAAACAGCCCTTTGGAGGTAATGGCCTTTACAATATCTCCCTTGCGTACACCGTTACATCCACAAACTTCGACATCATCCTTCATGTCTACTACAGATTTTGCCCCGCCACGCCCGGCATCTCCCAGATGCGACTGACCCCACAACAGTTGGTCGCGCATGTGGCTGATATCCGTTTTGTCTCTCAACAACTGAAAGTACCAGGCACCGTCCACCGTATCCCCATACATGACCACACCGTGGATTCGGTTATCTTTCAATACGATTTTTTTATAAACTCCCTTGGCAAGGTCTTTCATGACGATTTCTTCTGTGTCCTCACCGCCAAGAAAATCTCCCGTGGAAAACAGGTCAACACCGGTCACTTTCAGTTTTGAGAATGTCGTCGAACCCTGATAAAAAGCATGACCCAACTCGGCAAGTTGATTGGCGCAAACCTTGGCCTGTTCAAACAAGGGCGCGACCAGTCCATAGACCTGACCTTTATGCTGAACACATTCGCCGACAGAATAGATTCGGCCATCGTAGGTCTGCATGGTGTCATTGACAACGATTCCACGTTCGCAATAAATATTGGCCGACTTTGCCAGATCCGTATTCGGGCGAATGCCGACTGCCATAACAACCAGATCGGTGGCCATTTCCAGCCCTCCCTTGAAACGCACACCCCTTACTTTTTCTTCCCCCAGAAAAGCCTCGGTCGTGGTCTCCATCAAAAATTGAATGCCGCGCTTTTCAAGAGTCCGCTTCAGCATGACAGCCGCCTCGGAATCAAGTTGCCGCTCCATCAAAGAGTCCATGAGATGCACCACGGTAACATACATCCCCTGTTGCTTGAGCGCGTAAGCCGCTTCCAGTCCCAGCAGGCCACCTCCAATAACCATCGCCTGTTTATGTTCCCCGGAAATTTCCAGCATCTTTTGCACATCACGGATATTACGGAAAGTGAGAACGCCTTTGAGGTCATTGCCGGGAACCGGAAGAATGATGGAACTGGAACCGGTAGCCAGCAAAAGCCGGTCATAATTTTCGGTCGTGCCATCTTCCGCAATCACCGCACGGTGGCGACGGTCAATCTTGACAATGGACTTACCCGTATGAAGCTTGATACCATTTTCTGCATACCATTGCTCTTCATTGAGCATGATGCCATCGATCTTCTTTTCCCCGGCCAACACCGGCGACAAAAGAATGCGGTTATAATTTCCATAAGGCTCGTCGCCAAAAACGGTGATGTCATACATATCGGGAGAAACCTTGAGCAATTCCTCAAGCGTACGCACACCCGCCATGCCGTTGCCCACGAGAACCAGTTTTGGCTTGCAAACGGTGCTTTCGTTACCTGTCATATCTTTCAAACCTCAAAAACTCAATCTTGTTTATTTGCATTAAAAAATTTCTCTGACGCTATTCAGCTGTAAAAACTAACAATATAAAGATAGATTACAAATTACGTGCCAACTTTCGATCAGATGCCATTGTGCCTTATTCAGTAGGTAGTTAAAGGGGTTAACGGAAGAAAAGAGCAAACAACTTTGCTTCAAATTCAAACAAAAAAAAAGACCCCTGCCACAAAACAAAGCACCCACTCGGCGTGGAGCCAATAGGTCAATGCCCAAAAAGCAAAAACAGAATCGTAAAGCCTTTTACTATAATCCACCGCTACTTCCTCCCCCTCATGAGCACCCGTTGGGTTCCAGGGAGGAATTTTTAT
>JAJRVC010000541.1 GCA_024277475.1 Deltaproteobacteria bacterium | reverse complement strand
GTTTACCCTTCGGGAAAGCCGGAGGACTCCAGATCCTGTGTTGTCAAGGATTCGAGGTAAACGACTACAACTTCACCCTTGACGCCTTGGCTCTGAAGCCCTCCGGCTTTTGCAACGTTAAGGTTAATGAAGGGGGGGGGTGAATGCATTCACCGGCCACATCACAGGGGATGATGGACTGCTGGGTGCACCGGCCTGGAGCAGTTTCACGGCCGCCAGGAGAATCGGAACATGGACGAATTGACCACATTACCTCCATCGGGCTTCGGCGATTGCCTGATCCGAGAAAACGGGCTGGGCCGGCAGCAATTTGAGCGCTGGCTGTTTTACCCCGGCATGTTGTTTGAGGCTACGTCCGAATGGTGGGCTAACCTGGCAGCACGCACCCGCCCTCACGAGGGGTTGGACATCTGCCTGTACCAAAATCGCCGAAAACAGGTCTGCACGCTTGACGAAAACACGAAAATCCCTGCCATCTATGACGGTGTTGTGGTGGGGGTGATCAACGATTTTCTTGGCCAAACAATCATCATGGAACACCGGGACCTTGGTGGTGAGAGCGGTATCTGTTGTTATACCTTTTTCGGACACACCCGACCGGCTGAAGGGCTCGCCCCGGGGTGGTCAGTTAAGGAGGGCGAACCCATTGCCTTCCTCTCCGCTGTGAGTGGATCAAAACGCGGTATGTTGCCTCACCTGCACCTCTCTGTGGGCCTGGCATCTATGGCTGTACCCCACGATCGACTCCATTGGCGCCACATCACCACATCATCGGCGTTGACGCTGATTGATCCGCTGCAATTGTTGACACAGCCGGTTACTGTAGCAGGTGAGGCGGCGTGCCCGAAAGGGGGAGGATTTTGTTAAAGAAAATAGATAAGTGAAGATCAGCGATTCGTTAGATAACTTCATTTAAAAGCGCGATTGAACACCTCACACACCGAGTTGGAAGAACCGGGGCAACCGATACTTATGGATACAGATCGAAACGTAAGATTACAGGATAGTGAGGAATGGTACCGCAGGCTGCTTAAAACGATGAATGAAGGCTTTACCATAAGAGATGAAAATACATTATTCACTTATGTGAATGACAAGTTTTGCGAGATGCTTGGTTACACGCGCGAAGAACTCATTGGCCGACAAATTGATGATTTCGTCGATCACGCCGATCTTGCTACACTATCCAAACAGCTTAAAAAGCGAAAAAGGGGGACCCGGTCAACCTATGAGCTTATCTGGTTGAGGAAGAATGGAAAGAAACTATACACAATAATGTCAGCAGCCCCGCTCTTTGACGATGCCGGGAATTTTAGAGGCGGTTTCGGAGCGATGACTGACATTACACCTCGAAAACTGGCAGAGAAAAAGCTCATAACTTATCAGGGCAAACTCAAATCTATGGCTTCCGAACTATCATTGACCGAAGAACGCGAACGACGACGCATAGCGGCCGAGTTGCATGATCGTATTGGTCAGACACTCGCAATTGCAAAAATAAAGTTGGGGGCCTTGATGGAATTGACATCCTCATCCAGTATAGTGAAGGAATTAGATGAAATCAGGGATTTGGTTGAGCACACAATTCGCCATACGAGATCATTAACTGTAGAGCTTAGCCCTCCAATCCTTTATGAATTGGGATTGGTGGCAGCAGTCGAATGGTTTACAGAACGAATTCAGAAACAGTACGCAATTGAAACTCAATTTGAGGATGACAGTCACCCCAAGCCTTTGGATGAAGACGTAAGGGTGCTTCTATTCAAAGTGGTCCAGGAGTTGTTGTTTAATGTCGTGAAGCATTCTCATGCACGAAACGCACGGGTAACTATAAGAAAAGATAATGATATCATCCGAATTGTCATTGAAGATGATGGTGTGGGATTTAAGATCCATGGACACAAGTCACAAATAGGCCAAAAAACAGGCTTCGGCCTTTTTAGTATATCTGAACGTCTCGATCACATAGGGGGTCACTTTGAATTAGATTCCAGCCCTGATCGCGGAACCTGCGCTATGGTTTCAGCACCATTGAAAACGCAATAGAGCAAAAATAAGGAACAAAAATGATAACTAAAATCCTGATAGTTGACGACCACAAGATTGTTCGAGACGGTCTTCGCACGCTGGTTGAAAAACAGTCTGGTATGGTGGTGGTAGGCGAGGCGGAAAACGGTCGAAATGCAGTGCATTTAGCCCTGAAATTGGTTCCGGATGTGGTCATCATGGACGTTACGATGGCAGACCTAAATGGCATTGAGGCGACTCGACAGATTCATAAAGGGCAGCCCCACATCAAGCTCATTGCGCTTTCGATGCATTCAGACAGAAGATTCGTGACAGGGATGCTTGAGGCAGGTGCTTCAGGCTATCTTCTGAAAGATTGTGCCTTCGAAGAACTTGCCCGCGCTATTCAAAGTGTAATCTCCAATCGAATTTATTTAAGTCCCGAAATAACAGACATCGTGATCAGGGATTATATTCTTAAATCATCGGTGAAATCCTCATCTGCTTACGTCGACCTGACGGACAGGGAACGTGAAGTGCTGCAGCTACTGGCCGAGGGGAAATCAACAAAACAGATAGCCGGATCGCTGCACGTCAGTATTAAAACCATTGAAAGCCACCGAAGGCGTATAATGGAAAAGTTAAATATTCATAGTATTGCAGAACTAACCAAATATGCTCTTAGAGAGGGACTGACCTCTTTAGAAATCTGACCCCTCATAATTATCCTAACTTTTTTAGATCTCATCCTTTTCCTTTCAATAATTCAGGGATTGCGAAGCAGTAAATCAGGGATTCCCCAATTGACCCCCATCGACTTTTTTGTCTAAAGATAATGTGAAACGCTCTATACAATTCTTTGTTAAGGCGGAAACCATGGAAATCAGAAAAGTTGTTTGTATTCAATGTCACAATGCCTGCAGACTGTCTGTTAGGGTAGATAACGATCGACTCATCTCTGTTGAACCGGACGAAGATTTTCCGGGAACCAAATCCTCCTACTCGATCACCAAGGGCTGTCCTCGCCGCAGGAATGTAATCGAGTACTTTAATCATCCCGGTAGGCTGAACTATCCCCTGAAACGAGTGGGCGGGCGAGGGGAAAACCGATGGCAGGAAATATCATGGGATGATGCCTTCGGTGAGATCGGTGATCGCATGAAAGCAATCATTAATCAACATGGCCCTGAAGCCATTGCAACCACCAGCGGCACCGGAAGGACCCACGATGAAATCAGACAGCGATTTTTTAATATCCTGGGCTCTCCCAACCACACCGGTGCCGGCCAGATCTGCTACGGACCTTTTTGTGTGATGAGTCATGTCCTCTATGGTTGGCGAGTTTTCCCCGTGGTGCGGGCCAATACGGGTTGTGTGCTGCTGTGGGGTGGCGGTGGGCCTCGTTACTGGGACGTATTCTGGCAAGCCGCCAAAAAGGCCCGCAAAGAAAATGGCGCCAAAATAATTGTCATCGATCCGCGAAAAATGGATTCTGTAAAGCAAGCGGATTTGTGGCTCCAAATTCGCCCCGGCACTGACACAGCCCTCGCACTCGGCATGATAAATCACATCATTGCAGAAGGATTATACGATAAAGATTTTGTGCAAAACTGGTGTCATGGTTTTGATGAGCTTAAAGAGCGGGTTGCGCAATACCCCCTTGAAAAGGTTTCAACCCTCACCTGGATCCCGGCGGAAAAGATTTGTCAGGCCGCAGAGTGGTATTCAACGCTGAAGCCCGGTGTCACCAATCACGGAATGGGGTTAGAGCATTTGACAAACTCCATTGAAGCTCTACACGCCTTTTTCGCGTTAGCCGCTATTTGCGGCAACATTGAAGAAAAAGGGGGTGATATATTTACAAATCCCTATCCCGGAGTTATCCACGAGCAGGAAGTTGCCGCCCATGACAGAATTTCCGAAAAACAAAAGAACAAAACCCTGGGTCTTGATCGTTTTCGGCTCATGGCCCACAGAGGCTTTGACCTAACTCAGCAGCAGGTGAAACGCGTATATGGAAATGAAGCCTTTGCCCGAAGTTCGTATGAAGTCTTTGCCCACGGGCCTACCATCTATCGCGCAATCCTCAGCGGCCAGCCTTATTCGGTAAGGGGCATGGTTACTCTTTCCAGCAATCCCATGGTCACAGCACCCAACACCAAGCTCGTGTACGAGGCTCTTAAGAGCCTTGATCTTTATATTGTAGTCGATTTTTTTATGACACCTAGTGCTCAACTGGCCGACTATGTGCTACCGGCTACCACCTATCTTGAAAGGCCATGGCTCTGGTCCTATTCGGGAATTATGGGTAGTGAACGCGCCATGCCTAAGACCGTAAGCGGACAATATGACCGACGAGACGACTATGATGTCTGGCGCGGACTGGCGCTGCAGCTGGGCCAGAAGGACGACTGGCCGTGGGAAACCCTTGAAGACCATTATGATTATCGGTTGAACCCCATCGGTATCACGTTTCGAGAATTCATGGATCAAGGTGGCATGCTCTCATCACCCAAAGAGTATAAGCGTTACCAAAAAGACGGCTTTGGAACTTCCACAGGCAAGATCGAGCTTTATTCCAAGATCTTTAAAGCGTTAGACTATGATCCGCTGCCTCAGTTTCACGAGCCGCCCGAAAGCCCCTTTAGCCGTCCCGAACTGGCAAAGGAGTTTCCCTTTATCCTGATCACCGGGGGGCGCCATCAGCCCTATTATCACTCGGAGCACCGTCAGGTGAAATCCATGCGCAAAATGCATCCGGACCCCATCATGCAGATTCATCCGCAACCAGCCAAAGAACTGGGCATTGAAGATGGAGATTGGGTATGGATTGAATCACCCAGGGGCAGGACCAAGCAGAAATGTAAAATTTTTGACGGCATGGATCCCCGCGTGGTCCATGCGCAGCACGGGTGGTGGTTTCCTGAAGAAGATGGTGCTGAACCTTCCCTTCACGGGGTCTGGAAGTCTAACATCAATGTATTGACGGATGATGACCCTGATGTCTGTAACCCGATCAGCGGCGGGTGGCCCCTGCGAGCGTTTCTGTGCAAGGTTTATAAAGATGGAGATGCCTAACAGGCCACACATCAGCCAGCGCTTTTGGCATGGTAAATATTACATATACCAGGTTTTTGACCGAAGATGGCTTTTAAGGAAAGGGTATGTGTTTTACATGTAAGGGAGGGGGCTTGAATGGAGAGAAAGCATATATCGAATAAGAATCACTATTTTTCAAAAGAGGTTGAGACCATGTCCGGAGAGGACATGAAGAAACTGCAATTTGAAAAAACAAAAGATTGTTTGGAAACAGCTTATTATAAAAGCAAATTTTATCGGGATCTTTTTGACAATGTAAAAGTGAAACCGGAAGATTTCAAAACGATAGAAGATATCGCCAGGTTTCCATGCATCGAAAAGCAGGACCTAATTAAGGATCAGAGCAAAAATCCCCCTTTCGG
>JAJRVC010000540.1 GCA_024277475.1 Deltaproteobacteria bacterium | reverse complement strand
TGGATGGCGAAGGCAATGATTTCGACCAAACAACGCTGCTGATCGCCCTGATGACCGCTGCCGGATATACGGCGAGTTATATGTACGGAGAGATCAGGCTTAGCGGAGAACAGGTCATGAGCTGGCTGGGTATACCGGATGATCCAAATCTGGCATTTAATGTATTTTATTATGGTGGCAAGGATCAAATTGATGTTTCTTCTTCCGGAGGATCCATTGATTATGTTGAAATTGAACATGCCTGGGCCAAGGTTTCCATAGACGGGACCGATTATATGTTCGATCCGAGCTTTAAGGAGTATACATACAAGTCGGGTGTCGATCTGGTTACAGCGCTCGGTTATGACAAACCAACATTTATTGCGCGAGCTGCAGATGGAATGACATCATCGTCTAATTATCTGGAAAACATGAACAGGGCGAATATTCGGAGCGATTTGACCACATATACGGGTAATCTTGTAAATTATATTGAAACCAATATTCCGGGAGCGGGAATTGATGATGTTATCGGTGGCCGCCGGATCAAGGTTGTCAGAAATCAACCGTTTCAGACTACCCTGGATCACGTCTTCAACGTGTGGGAATGGATGCCGAATGAAACAATGGTCTATTTTAGCTATTATAACAATCTCTACCCTGCCGAAGGCAATTTTGACGTAAACCTTGAAGCAAGGGAGATCTACGGCAAACGGTTAACGCTCCACACAACCTTTGACGGAACCGATTATTATGTGCATTTAATACTGGAAGGCGAAGAGATAGGGGTCGGTAAATATACTGAAGACAACCAGTTCTCAATCGAGATTGATCATGTCTCTCTGACCAATGAAGGTACTTATGGTAATCAATATGAGCGAATTAATCTGGACAGGGATGCTTTCTATTGTTTCGTGAACGGTTGGGGTCATACGGGCAGGAGAATTATCGAAAAGCGGCGAATGATTTTGGAGCAGTTTTTAGCTGACGGGCTCGCCCTTGATTCCGAAGCAGTTTTAGGGGAATCCCTGAACCTGATCGGTCTTTCATGGTTGTCTGAGACTTCCAGCGTGAACAAAATTTCAGATTCAGTCTCTAATGCCATCTCGATCCGTCACCATGATTTTGGCTGGTTGATGCAAAAGGATACGATCATTATCGATACACCCATGTCTGTGAGCAGTTCACTGCCGTTGGACGGGAACACGTGGCCGCCTCCCGGCAGCTTCTTTGCTAAATCCGGCTTAAAAAGCGCTTTCGAATGGGGCGCTATCGATCAGATGCAGCCCATATCCGCAGTTTCAACCATAAAACTCCTCGACATCGCCAATATGCAGGGCGACAAAATTTTCGATGCGACATCCGGTAATTATGATTCCGACGTTAGACCAAATCTTGTAAATTATACGGCCGAGCAACTAAACACTCTCGATAATTATATTTCACAATATTACCGGTTGATCTTACCGGAGCATGGTGATTTGCAGGACAAAAATTTCCGTGGTCCGGGCTTTTATGCTCTTTATTATGATGAGTCTATGAAAACACTGATCATGGGCGGCTTAAACGGCGGCTATGGCACTGAATATGGAACATGCGATCCGGACAGCGCCGCCAATGAGCAAAAAGATCACGACAACCCTGAAGACCATCCCAGGGGGGCGGATCCGATTGACCTGCTCACCGGTCATTACCTCGAGACATCAAGGGACCTGAGTGTCGGGGGGGGACAGGTCCCCTTTGGTCTTGACTTTACCCGAACATACAGCTCCGGCTCCCGCCTGCAGGATGGCCCCCTCGGTTTGGGGCGGGATCACAACTGGAATGTAAAAGCCAGAAAAGCCAGCGACGGCTTCGTTGGTCTGGGTGCCCGCTCTGTGGTCGATGCGGCCCCGGCAATTGCTGAATTATACATCGTCGCAGACATCCTGCAGGACGGTTTGCTTTTGGACCGGTTGATGATCTCAACCCTCGCCCACCGATGGCTAGTGGATAATTTGATTGATAATGTGGTCAATATCAGCGCTAATGGGGTTGCTTACCTGTTTGCCAAACTGCCTGATGGCACCTATCTGCCGCCGCCCGGCGATCTGACACAACTGGAAGAGCAAGGGGATGGCAGCTTTCTTTTCACGGCAGAGCATGGAACGAAGCTTGACTTCGATACACAGGGCAGGCTTGCGACCTGGCAGGATCCAAACGGCAATACAATAAACCTCACTTACAGCGGCGATCGGCTTGCAAGCGTTTCCAATGCCCATGGCGGAACCTTGAGTATCGTCTATAACGGGGAGAATCGCATCAGCGAAGTTTCGGACGGTACTACCAGGAAGTGTATATATACCTACAACACGGATGGGAGTCTTGCTTCTGCGACGGATCCGGAAGGAAACACGACCAGTTATGAGTATGACATCAAGGGCAGATTGACAAAGATGTTCAAACCTTCCGACGCGATCAATTCTTTTGTGGTCAACACCTATGACGTTTTTGACAGGGTTATCAACCAGGACGATCCCGCCGGCGAAAGATACAGCTATTATTATGGCGGCGACAGAACCGAAGAAGTTTTACCCCTGGGAAGCTCTCAAAAACTGTATTTTGACTGCCGGGGAAACAGTATCCTTTCCATAGACTCCGTTGGCAATGAGACAACCTCTGAATATGATGGTCTCGAAAGGCACACAAAAACAACTTATCCCGCAGGAAATGGGGTGGAATTCAGCTATGATGGTGTAAGTCATTATATTTCCCAAATCAGCTTATTCCCAAAACCGGGATCAACGGAGCAACCAAGAGAATATCAGTTTACCTATGAATCCGCTTTCAATAAAGTGAGCAGCATTACCGACCCCTTGGGACGTATTACAAAAATTTACTACGATGGTAACGGCAACCCTATCAAATATGAATATCCTCAAGTGGATGGAGTCGTGTCGACCTATGTCCTGACACCAAACAGTCGTGGCCAGACCGTCAGCGTTGAAAACCCCGCCGGCGTGATAACAAGTGTTGATTACGACAGCATCACTGCATTACCTGCGTCTGTCACACTGGATGCCGGCGGACTGTCTGAGACGACCATCGCCATGCAGTATGACGCTGTAGGCAACCTGATCCGGATGACAGACCCGCGGAGCAATAACTATGATCTCCAATACGACAACAACCGTCAACCTGTAAAAGAAATTGCTCCGGCCCCCTTTCTTAATGAGACTACCTACAGCTTTGACGCTGACGGCAGGCTCGATGGTTTTGCCAAAGAAACGGGTGATTCTGCTGATCCCTGGCAGACGACTCAGATAAACTACAATATGCCCAATGCACAAAAGGCTTTCACTGATCCGCTGAGCCGCAGCGTTACCTTTTTGAATAACGAGAGAGGCAAATTATGGAAGATGACCGATAACGCCGGGCGAATAACAGAGGCCCTTTATGATGCCGGCGGAAAGGCATATCGCCTTATAAACCCACTCGGTGTGGTGTCGGAGGAACATTCCTTTACCACCAATGGGCAAAGGGAATCGGTCACCGATGCCAATGCCAATCTCACTACCTACCAGTACGATGACTTTGATCGGATGCATAGAATAATTTTTCCAGATACCAGTTTTGAAGCCTACACCTATGATGGTAAAAGCAATATTATCCAGAAAGAAAAGCGATCCGGTCAGAGGATATCGTATCAGTACAATGCACGCGATCAGCTTATCCTGAAAACCTTTCCCGACTCTTCGACGATTAGCTACGAGTACGATTCGCTCGGACGTCTGACCAGCGCGACAGCCGGCAGCGGAGCGATCACATTTGTTGATGATTCGCTGAACCGCGTGGTTTCGGCAAGCCACCCCGGCGGCAAAACCATTGGTTATGAATATGATCGGGCAGGTAATAAAACAAAAATTATTTATCCGGACGGTTACTATGTGACGTATACCTACGATGAACTGAACCGTCTTAGCGAGATTCTTGAAAACGGCTCGATCCTTCTGGTCCAGTATACTTACGATTCTTTATCCAGGCCCACCCTTGTCACCCATGGCAATGGCGTCAACGAAGAGTATCGCTATGACGCCAGTGACGAGGTGCTCACCATTGATTTTAATTTCAGCGACAAGAGCGTTAATTTTACCTATGGTTACGATACGGTGGGAAATCTGGACAGCTTTGCCACAGATGATTCATCATTTTTCTATTCTCCGTCAGCCGCAAGTGACGTTGCTTTTACGATCAACAATCTCAATCAATACAGTTCAGTAAACGGGACTGCATACAGTTATGATGCTGACGGCAATCTGATATCAGACGGAGTAAACACTTATAGTTATGATAGCGAGGGCCAACTCATTTCTGCAAGCACACCGGGTCACAGCGTTAATTTTCTATACAATGCTCTAAATCAGAGGATTGTAAAAGAGGTCGATGGTGTTGCCACCAGCTACATCTACTCAGGAATTCATATTATAGCGGAATACGACGGGCATGGGAACTTGGTCAAACGCTATATTTATGAGCCCGGCCTTGATTCGCCGGTTGTGCTGCAAAACGATTCCGGCAGCTATTATTATCATAAAGACAGAATAGGATCGGTCGTTGCCCTTTCCGATTCATCCGGTTCCGTTGCGGAATCATACGGGTATTCGCCATTTGGAAAGCCGGACCGTCTCAGCAGCCTGGGAAACTCCTTGATGTTCACCGCCAGGGAGTTCGATCAAGAAACGGACCTTTACTTTTATCGGTCGCGTTACTTTTCTCCGACTCTGGGCCGATTCCTGTCCCCTGATCCCATTGGATTTAGCGGCGGCGGCTTGAATCTTTATACCTATGTGTCAAATAATCCGGTTAACTTCACAGATCCTCTCGGTCTCAATCCGGCCTTCCCGGGCGGTGAATATACCCAAACGGGTTAAACGCCCGCTTGCAGGATATGAAAGTGGAGAATCCTGCAGCCTATGCAGAGGCAAAGTTTCTTAAAGATCTATTCCTGAATAAGTATGGAAAGGCCATGAACGCGACACCTCACCCCAGTGGTAACTGTGTCAATTCGATGGATGATTTTAGGGATTCTGAATTTTGGTCGGAAACCCAGAATCTTGATTATTTTGAAGTGAAGGAAATCGCAGGTGGTTATAACGGTGTCGGTGAAAAGCGGGTCAATTACCTGTACACCGTACTAAATTTGTTCGTGGGTAAACTAAAATGGGAATATGATGTCCCTGGTAAAAGTTTCAATCATTTCGGCATTGCCGTTACGACAAAAGGCGGTAATAAAGCTGAGGACATCCTGTTTATTTACGATCCCGTAGGGCAAATATTCGGGATGCAAATAGATGGTGCGAACAGAGAATACGGCTCTGAAGCCATCCGAGACCCTAAAATTTGGATAGAAGAAGTTTTACCCGAATATTATGGTAATGCGGCGATCTGGATGGGCGATAACGTTCTGAATTACTTGCATGATTGATCCGGGAGCATCCTGTCTTATTAAATAGATACTTGATTTTGCTTGCATGGGGGTAATCCAATGTCTGATGTGAAAAGTTTCATGATAATTATTTTTTGCACCGTGTTATTATCAATACCATCAATACTTCCTGCCGGCACCATTCACTACCAATACGATGCCGCCGGACAGTTGACCGAGGCAACCTATGATGACGGCTCCCGGATTGATTATTCCTACGATGCGGCCGGCAACCGGATAACCAAAACAATCACCCCCGGAGCTATCTGTCCAGGCGACCTGGATGGTGATCAAGATGTAGACGGCGCTGATCTGGCCCTTTTGGCCGGTGGCGCAGGCATAACGCTGGAAGAGTTTGCCGGTGATTTCGGCAAGGCACCTTGTCCGCAATAACTGATCCGCGCGGCAATAGTTCAAGCTTTGAGTTTGACGACAACCGGCAGTTGACAAAAACAACATCTTTCGCACCCTAGTTTCAGCGGTGACACGGTTGACTTCAGTTACACTTATAACAATCTCGGTTTTCTTACCTCCAAGGATGTAAGCGACAGCGCCTTCCTCTATGCGCCATCCCAGTCCTCAACAACGGATTACACCTCCAATATTCTCAATCAATACTCATCCGTTGATTTTGTCAATGACGGCCTGCATCTGCTGGCAGAGTACAACGAAGTCGGCGCCATGACCAAGCGCTAAATTTATATACCTATGCCCGAAATAATTCCATCAGCTATTCCGATCCTCTGGGGCTTTGTGCCAAACCGACCAACTGGAAGACCATCCGCCAAGGCACCTGGGAGGTCGGCAATGGTACGATTAAAATTATCATTGTCCTGGGTGCAGAGTCGTTATCCGGGGGGATTGCCACCCCTGTACTGATCGCTCCTGCAGTATATGGTTCTTATGAATTTAACCACTGGATACTTGCCGTTCCATTTCATGGTTCGCGCTAGGCTAAGTGTTTTCTCAACGCTGTTTAATACTTGTCCTTGTCAGTGGCTTTCCAACACTGCCCATACTTTTTCAATGGGGTTATACTCGCGGGCTTTCAAATCCGGGTATGCTCAGTCGTTTTTCCACAATATTTAAAAGCCAGGTCGCTATAGAAACTAGGATGAGGTAGACAATCCCCACAATAAAAAAGACTTCCGTATATTTGAAATACAGAGAAGCCAGGATTTTTCCTTCCCCGGTAAGTTCGATGCAGGTAACCATGTAAGCCAGTGAAGAATATTTTATCAGATAGATAAGCTCGTTTCCGCTGCCGGGAAGCGCCCGCCGGATGGCCTGGGGCAGTATTATCGAAAAAACCGCCTGAACCTTGCTGAAGCCGAGGGATTGGGCCCCGAGCATCTGCCCTTCTTTGATCGAATTGAGCGCACCGCGGATATACTCCGAATGATATGCGCCGCTGCATAAGGAAAATGCAATGACAGCAGCGGCAAAAGGGGAAAAATAGATGCCGAAACGTGCCAGGCCGAAGTACCAAAGATAAAGTTGGATTAATAAAGGAAAGCCCCTGAATATCAGGACGTAAAGTCCGGCCAGCCCTTTCAGCACCGGATTGCCGTAAACCCTGAGCACCCCGGACAGAACGCCAAGCAAAAGTCCGAAAAAGGCCGAAGGCAAAATCAGCTGGATACTGACCCACACCCCTCTCAGCATAGCAGGCATTACTTCCTGGCGGATGAAAAGTAGCTCTTCCACCGTTTACCCGGTGCCTTGGTGGAGATTTTTAATTTGAGCGCAAAATTCCCGGGTGCGCTCGCACTCTGCATTTGACAGGATTTTCTCAGGAGATCCCTTTTCTAAAATAATCCCGTTGTTCATAAAAAAAATTTCATTGGCCAAAAAACTTGCAAAGCCGATTTCATGGGTAACGAGCATCATGGTCATCCCTGCTGCAGCCAGATCCTGGATGACAACGTGCACCTCGCCGATCAACTCAGGATCCAGCGCCGAGGTCGGTTCGTCGAGCAGCATAACTTCAGGGTCCATCGCCAACGCCCTGGCAATGGAAACACGTTGTTTTTGTCCTCCTGAAAGTTCGGCCGGATATTTAGCGGCATGATCCCCCAAACCAACACGCTCCAGCTCATGCATGGCGCGCGCCTTTGCCTGTTTTTTAGGCAACTTTTTCACCCTTACGAGCCCGATCTGGACGTTTTGCAGCGCACTGAGGTGATCAAAGAGGTTAAAATCCTGGAAAATCATCCCCACTTTTTGACGGTAGGTATAAAGCTGACTTTTGCTGGTGTAATCAATTTCCTTTTCCTTGAGCCAGATACGCCCCTCGTCAAACTTAACCAAAAAATTAGTACAATGCAGGAGCGTGCTCTTGCCGCTGCCCGAAGGGCCGATAACAACTTTAATATCTCCTTTATGGAGTTGAAAAGAAATACCTTTCAGAACTTCATTGTCGCCGTAACGTTTTCTGATATTTTCAGCTCTAAGTACAGGGATCTCTTCAGCCATTGAAACGGTCCTTTTTAGCGGGCATATCCCTTGATCGCGACCCTGGTTTCCAAAATATGGAGCAACCGGGTGCCGATGTAAGTTAATACCAGAAATATAAACCCTGCCAAAATATAAATCCAAAAATGCTGATAGGTTCTGGATGCCACGTGATTCGCCCGTGCCATGATTTCAGCTACACCTAAGGCATAGGTCACCGCAGAATCTTTCATGATAATTGTGTATTCATTGGTCCAGCCCGGTATGGCTAACCGCAGTGCCTGGGGCAGAATAATGAAAACAATGGCTTCCCGGTCGCTCATCCCAATGGCCCTCGCTGCTTTCAATTGCCCTTGCGGAAGGGAGAGAATGGCACCTCGCAATATCTGTGACTGATAGGCCGAGCTGATGATGCCCAGGACAATAATGGAAACGGTAAAGGGTGAGAGCTCAATATCGAGGGCGGTCAGGAGTCCGAAATAAAACAAAAATAGAAGCACAAGTAGTGGGATTCCGCGGAAAAACCAGACATATACCCCGACGATCCGGCGCAAAATACGATTGCCGTAGACCTGGGCGATGGATAGCAAGACACCCAGGATCAAACCCACCGCCAAAGCCCCGGCAACCACCGTCATTGTCACCCAGACCCCCTTGAGAATATAGGGAAGTCCTTCAATGACAGCTATCCAGCCTCGTGACAAGGCCACGTTACACCCCTCTTTTGTAAGTGTTCAAGGGTTCACCTGAACCTCTGAACGGTTACCCTTCTATTACTTCATATCCCACTTTTTAACCAGTTCATGCCAATCAGCAGATGCTTTCAGGCGCTTCAGGCCCTCGTTCAACATGTCTAGCAGTTTGCTATCTTCTTTGCGAACAGCGTAACCATAATCGACATCGGGTTGCCCGTAACTTCCAATCGATTTGACCGGTAAACCTTTATCGACGGCTTCTTTCAGGGCGGTGTTGGAGACGGTAGCGGCATCGGCACGACCGTTTGCTACTTCTTCAATTGCCAGTTCGGTCGTATCGTATTGCAGCAACTGGAACTTATAGCCTTTTTTCAGCAGGTTTTCGGTGATCCACTTTGATTCGGCGCTGCCTCGCAGCAAACCGATTTTTCG
>JAJRVC010000539.1 GCA_024277475.1 Deltaproteobacteria bacterium | reverse complement strand
GGGGCGGTTAAATATTCTTTTAAATGCTGATTAACCGCCGACCGACGCAGATAGACGCAGACATTTTCCCGGGACCCGCCCCTATTTTTGTGTTTTTTGTGCCTTTTTGCGGCCATATCGTATTTAAGCCTGCCCAAGGTGCATTTAACCGGGACCTGCCCTCCGACCTCTGTCTTCTGATCTTCCAACTTTAGTCACTTCAAACTTTAGTTCACTTTAGTCACTTGCGGCTCCCTGATCCTCCCATCAATCTTTATGTCTGTATTGACAAGCCCTTTACTGGATGACCCCATATGCTTTCATTCACAGCAGACATCCTTGACTTTTCATGTATTCGTGCTATCTTAAATTAAAATGTTAATTTCAGGAGAGATTATGAACATTATAAAAACAGTCGGCAATAGCGGGCAGATCTCCTTGGGTAAAAAATATGCAGGTCAAACCGTAATGTTGAGTGAAATCGACGCAGGCGTTTGGATCCTCAAGCTGGGGCGCTTTATTCCCGATAATGAAAAATGGCTTCACAGGCCGGATGTTCAGACCGAGCTCAATGAAGCTGTTGCCTGGGCAGAAAAAAATTCACCCAAAGAGACAAACTTTGAGGAATTAGAAGCCCGGATCAAATGATGAACCAAAAAACAAATCAACACTTACGTTTGGATTTGAACAACCCCGTTTTTCAACGACAGCTCTTCAACCTGACCAAAAGAAATCAGCGCAACACCTTAAATACTTTGCGAAAACTAGCGAACATGACATGGCAACAGGTATATTCGGATTATGGTTTAAAATGGGAGGTTATTTTATCACAAAAGGGCCCAGGCGATAACAAGCTTTACAGTTTCCGAATCAGCAGGGGATTTCGGGGAGTGGCATATCGTGACGGCTCATGGCTGCGCCTGTTGTCGTTACATCCCGATCATGATTCTACTTATCGCGGTACTGGTAAAACCTTTTAAATTATCATCCCGACAGGTCGGGGCAGCTTATGAATTGAGTTAATTGGGTCCGACAAGCAATCTCAGGCAACAGACATTTCCCCGGCTAATCCGCCGCCAGACGAACCAAATTGTTATTTTTAATCCGTGTTCATTCGTGTCCAAATTGCTTTTAGTATTTTTCCCTTTCCGACCTCCGACACCTGTCTTCTGATCTTCCCTCGTCCCTCACCCCTTTTCATCTTTTCCCCGCCGCAAGCCCCCCTTTCTTTATGTCTGTGTCGGTCCGTGTGTGTCTGTGGCTAATTTTTCCTTTTCATTCAAAATTCAGTGTTCGATGTTCGACGGTCATCCCTTACCGTCCACCGTCTTACCTTCTCACCTTCTTCTCGACCATCAGCCCTCTTCCCTCCGATCTCTGACTTCCGACCTCTGACTTCTGATCTTCCAACTTTAGCTCACTTTAGTCACTTCAACTTCCTTTATTCACTATTCAAGCTTTTGACCCCACCTTTTATTTGCAAATAAATTTGACTTTTAACATGGATGGTGCTTAAACCATTTCAGCTTTTAAGCTCGAATTTTTACAAGCAATTTATAAATCTATTATCTCCTTTTAAATATGCAGTGAAGCAAAAATTATGAAAACACACCATGATAAAATCGCAATAAATCCGGATGTTATGTTAGGTAAATCTGTCATCAAAGGAACTAGGATTCCAGTCGAACTTATTATTCGGAAGCTGGGAGAGGGCGCAGCCTTTGAAGATCTTCTGGATGCGTACCCAAATCTTAAAAAAGATGACATTCAAGCCGCCTTGCTGTATGCTGCCGAGCACATGGCTAATGAAACGCTTATCTATTTAAGAACAGGGACCTGAGTTGAAAGAGATTAAGTTTTTAGCCGATGAGGGCTGCGACTTTTTAGTCGTTCGGACACTACGATCAGCGGAATACGATGTATTGTCTGTGGCGGAATCTTTTCCTTCAGCTTCTGATCAACAGGTTCTGCGGCATGCGACTAAAGAAAATCGGATATTGCTGACTGAGGACAAAGATTTCGGAGAATGGGTCTTCGCACATGGTGAAAATGTATCGGGAGTTATTTTAATCCGTTTCCCAGCAAACGCACGTAGACAACTCGGCGAAGGAATTAAAGTCCTTGTTGATATTCACGGTCTCGAGATTATGAGAAATTTCGTTGTCCTGGAGCCTGCCCGGGCTGGAATAAGAAATATTTAAAATTCGCCCCTATATTTTCAGATCTATCTCGGGCACATCATCTATAAGCAAAGATACCAGGTGTAAATAGCGGGTCATATTTCTCTTGCGGTCAATATCGCTATAGACCCGTTCCACCTGCTCTACCGTGAGGCCGAGATGCGCCGCTACAGTTTCAACAGGGATGCCATTATTTTTTGAGTACAGGCATAGGTCCATTTGATCATAAGGAAGAGAAAAATAAAACTCATCCTGACCTTGAGGCAATGAGTAGGTGTCCGTCGTGGGCGGTCGCCTTCTTATCTCCCCAGGGATCCCGAGGAATTCCGCTAACTGATAAACCTGCGTTTTTTAAAATAAATTTTTCCTTCAGCCCATTTAATTTCATGCGGCCGGGCACTCGTGAAGCAAATTCTATCACCCGATGGTCCAGGAAGGGGTAGCGGCCCTCTACCGAATGCGCCATGGCTATGCGATCACCTTGCGAAGAAAGCAGGTAATTTGAGAGAAAAATGGATATTTCCGTATACTGTGCTTTCGAAAGCGATCTCCAGGATTCAAAATCAGGCGGAAGCAACTTCAAATAGCGAGGGTTCAAGGTCCATTGGAGTCGATTTTAAGTATTTTTTTGCCACGGACACACGCAGACTCAGACAGACGATTTTATATTTTAGAACGTTTAGATTCGGTAGAATTCATTCCTATTATTCACCCGCAAGGGTTCCCATTGCGCTTACGTTCGATATAATGGGCTATGTTCTGTATCGTATCAAAATTTTCCGGCAGCAACTCTTCGTCCTCGACCAGTATTGCATACGTCTTCTCCACGAAGGCCACCAGCTCCATGATGCCGGTGGAATCGACGATGCCGTTTTCCAGAAACGAGGTGTCTTCCTGCAGGTTTTCATCGTCGCCAAAAAGAAAGTTTTCTACACTTTAGTTTCTTATCGTCTTTGCGTGCTCCATAAATCTTTAGGCCTCACCTTTTAAAATAATTCGACACATTTTCTACGGTGCAGCAGGTAGGCGTAGGTCGAGGGCACACCGGAAAAAACCGGTAACCCGCTCAGCGACCATCTGGTTCAGGACCGCCGCCGTAAATGCGAATTTGTTGTTTAAAACCAGGGCTACCCGGTCACCGGTTTTCAGGCCCAGATCAAAAAAAACCCGCGATCTTATTGGCGGCGCAGTTGATCCGGCTGTAAGTGGCTCGAACATCGTTATGGATCAAGGCGACCTTTTGAGGAAACCGCTTTGAATTGTGTTCAAGAAAATGATGGATCAGATTTGGTGGGCTCATCTTTAGTGACGGCGGGTCGCCCGATGAAAAGGTCTGTGTAAGTCGGTGGCTAAAAAATTATTCTGTGCTCACTCCGTGCAATTCCGTGGTTAATTCCAATTTATCTCTGCGTTCTCAGCGTGCTCTGCGGTGAATCTTACAACAAAAAAGATCCATACCTTAACGCCAGGTATTTTAAAAGCGCTTTGGGTTTATTCCCCCATTCTTTTGGGCCGCGAATAACCAGCTCATCATCCTTCTGAAACCTGCCGCTGTTAAAATCATACGATTTTATGGCTACTTTCCGCTCATCAAAGATCCCTCCCCCGTGATCCGCACAGGCCCTCAGGTACTGATGCGCCGGGCTTTGCTCAGCGTCAGGGTTATGAAATCTGATCCCGGAATTTGGATAGAGGATGTATTTAGCACAATGATAATCCAGGGCCACCGGGTCGGTTGCAGCCAGCACCGCCCTTGTCCGTGCAACCGGCTTGTCCACCCTGGATGCCAGGCCGATCCACTCGGCTGAAACAATATTCAGATCCGCCCGGCGAATGGTAGTCAGATACTCGCCGATTTCCGCGCCGATCATGCCGGGCGCGGGGCCCGGCGCCCATCTGTTGAAGGGAAAGGAATGGAAATTGTAATATTTTTCGGTCAGTTTGCCGCCGTTGAAAGGATCCGGTCCCCCGCTCAGATCGGAAACCCCCAGGTAGTTCTTGATTACACTAGTAAACCCGCAGTAAGTGCTGTGATGATTCAAGGCCGCAAAATTGATAAACCGCAGCGGCCGGTCGGTATAAGCCCCCTTTTGCCAGATCCCGTTTTTAAGATCGATAATCGTTCCCCGATCACTTTTAATTATGGGATAGGTCATGATGACTTCACGCAAATCGCCCCCGGCAGCACCGTTATCAAAGGCTATTTTCGGCACCCCGCCGCTGCCGTCACAATAGACATACCCGGGGCCGTCGGCCGGAGAAAAAACCCGCCGGCTGCCGGCAGCAACATCGATCAAATGGCAGGTGGTAAAACGATCCCCGTATTTTTCCTTCAAATGGCGGCAAAGGGCATTGAAATTGCGAATCTTGCTCAGCCCGGAATTTCGCTCAAAGGAATTCGTCCAGCCGGCACTGTTCCACGGCGTCTTCCCCCGGTGGCAATTTTCCGCCAGCACGACCTCGCCGCTAAAACCTCCCGGCCGGTTCATAACCATTTCGACCAACTTGCTTAAAGCAGCAAGATTCGGCGCTCCCTGGTTCCACCACTGCACGTTGGGCTTGATCACCACCACATCGTTAGCCCCGATAAGGTTTTCAACCCCGCCCATCAACTCGATCACCTTTTTAAGATTCGTTGCCGAATCTCCGTTAACAGCCCTGTAGACTGTAACTGCTGGATTATCGGATGTCTTTTTCAAGATTTTCTGTTTGGCCATCGATATTTTCCCGAATGAAGCTACCCCCATAACCGATCCCAATATTTTTAATATTTCTCTTCGGGTAAACAATAGATCCTCAGGTTAAGCTTGGGTAACTTGACAAATCCCAAAGACTGTAATACTCTGTCATTTAATGGGATACATTGAAATTTAAAACACCTGTATTATCTAGTGCCCGTCCACGAAGCCTTTTTTATCCATGGGCACTGGTGTAAGTTTCCAATTCAGAAATGAGCAATTTTTTCTCTGGGCAAGGCCGCACAAGGGTTTACGTTGAGACGTACTTTTCGTACTTCGCAGACGTAAACCCGCGGAGAACGCCGCTCAGAGGAAAAAGGGCCATTTATGGATGGAAACTATCTAATATCCAGGTTAGGAGGAGATATGATTGCAATTCAAAAAAGTCTGCGCATACCGCAGGATACTGTACAAGAAATAGAACGAATCGCAGGTGAGTCCGGCCGCGATTTTTCGTCTGTTACAAAAGACCTCCTCTCGGAAGCCATCAAGATGTACAAATGCCCCGGGATTGTGTTTGCTGACGGCGTAACCGGCCGACGGGCCAGAGTAGGAGGCACAGGTATCGAAGTTTGGGAGGTCATTGCGAATTACAAAGGCGTGAATCAAAATTTCAAACGTCTTCAGAAGGCGTACCACTGGTTAACCGAACAACAGTTAAGAGCGGCAATAGGTTATTATAACGCATACGGCAAAGAAGTTGATGATCAGATTGAACGAAATGAATCGTGGTCCAGGACTACAGTTACGAAATCTTATCCTCATCTGATCAGAGGCCGTGGATGAAATTCTATCTGGATGAAGATCTAAGTCCCAAAATAGCCGAACTGCTCAGGAAAGATGGGGTGGATTGCATCAGCGCCCATGAAACAGAAATGATGCAGGCATCCGATCTGGAACAGCTCAGGTTCTCGGCTCGTAAGAAGCGATGCCTTGTTACCAGAAACAGAGATCATTTCATTCGCTTGACCGTTCAGTTTTTTAACGACTATTTGCCACACTATGGATTGTTGATCATTCCGTATTCCATACCGGGAGACCGGTTCTCCCAACTAGCCGATATGCTTGCTGGTTACGCCCGTAAGCACCCAAAAGGATTGCCATCCTACACCGTTGATTTTCTTTCTGTAATAAAATTGTAATTTTAAATCCGTGTTCATCTGTTTACCTTAACGTTGCAAAAGCCGGAGGGCTTCAGAGCCAAGGCGTCAAGGGTGAAGTTGTAGTCGTTTACCTCGAATCCTTGACAACACAGGATCTGGAGTCCTCCGGCTTTCCCGAAGGGTAGACAACATGGCAAAATC